>CANQYG010000092.1 GCA_947628015.1 uncultured Clostridia bacterium | reverse complement strand
TAGGTAGAGTGACCTTTCTACATCTCCTAACTATGGGTGACGGCTGCCTGTTCCGTCCTCAGAAACTTTCTTTTATAGTATATGCTAATATTATTTTAACATACATTTTATTTTTTTCAATATTTTATTATAATTTATATAATAAACATATACTAAGGAAATGTAAAAAAAATGAAAAATAATTTTTTAGTTATTATCTTTTTCTCTTTCTTATAATTGTTACTGCAATTCCAATTATTATTATCAATATTGGTACACCAAAAATTATTACTTTAACTATCTGGTCTTGTAATTCTGTAGCTGTATAAGTTACAACTCCTAAGTCTTTTCTAATTCTTATTGAATCTTCTCTATTTGACAAATATGCAACTGTATTTAGCAATATGTCACCATTATTTCTTAAATTAATTGGTGTTGCATAGCTTTGTCCAATTATAATTGTAACATTAGTTGCAAAGAAAGTATTAGATATTGCTACTAATGTAGATGTCTTTTCATCATTTATCTTTTTGGTTAATACTTCTCCAAGTACAAATGGTCCTTCCTCATCTGAGTCTTCTTTTACTAGTGCATTTCCTGCTTCTTTATAATAAGAGCCTTCTGTTGAATGTATAAATGGTGATGCTGTAACATTTAATCCTTCCAATGTTTCTGCATCTGCTGTATTAATTTTTCCTGCATCTATCATTACTATTGAACCATCTGTATAAATATCTTTTACAATACTATTATATGTTAATTCTGGTATTATTAATTCTGGGCTACTCATTAGCATATTGCTTGCTGATTGCTCATATACTACACCTTTTGAAAAACTAATTCCATATAATGATAAGATTTTATTAACATTTGTTAAATTTGTTCCATCTATATTGTCTGTTAAATATGGGTTTTGCATCCATACTATTTTTCCACCATTATTTATGTAGTTTTCTATTTTTTCTGTTTCTAAATCTGTAAAGTCTTTTGTTGGATTTGCTATAATAAGTACATCACAAGTTTCTGGCATATCTGATGATATTAAGTCTAAAGCGTTTACATCATTAACCTCATTTGTGATTTGCTGAGCTAATGTATATAAATAAGATTCACTAGTTATTCCATATTCTTCGTGGCCTGTTAGAAAATATACTTGTGGTTTTTTTGCAATAGTTACATCTAAAATTGCATTTGTTAATTTTTGTTCTGTTATATCTATTGATTCATAAGTTGTACTATCATATGTATAAAGGTCGCTTGAATCAATTACTTTATATCTTTGATTTGATGAAACAGCTATTATTTTATCTACCGAAGATACTCCATATTGAGAAGCTAAGTCTGGTCTTTCTTCTACATCAACTAAATGTATATTTATTCTCTCATTTACATCATGATATTGATTTCCAAGTATTACTTGTGTACTGTCTTCTGAATATCCAAAGAAATACATATCTACATTAACTTCTACATTTTTTACAGCATCTTTAGAATCATCTGTTAATGAATATATCTTTTCTTGTGTAAAATCAATTGGTGATAAATTCAAGTTATCTAAAATTTTATTTGTTAATAGGAATATAGCCAATATTATAGCAACTAAAAAAATTGTTAAACCAGTTTGTCTTAGCCATTTTTCTTTTATTAATTTTATAAATTTTCTCATATTGCCCTCCTATTTAACATACTTTCTTTTTTGAATTGTAATAATTGTAAATATTATAAACATTAATGTAAATGATATTAACAATACTGTATCTGCAATAGATATTGTTCCATTCATAAATGAGCCATAAAATGCATTCATTAATGAAAAATCTGACATACTTGTTACTACTCCTGGTAAAAACCATAGCAATAAGAAAAATCCAATTGATATAACTGCTGATATTATTTGGTTTTCTGTAATACTTGATGCAAACATTCCAAATGATACATAAGCAATTGAAAGCAATGAAAATCCTAAAATTGCAAGTAATGATGTTGCTATATCTGGCTCACCAAAGTAAGATAAAATTGCAAAGTGCATTAAAGTTAAAAGTGATGATATTAATACAACTATTACTGCTGCTAAAAATTTTCCTAAAACAATTTGAGTGATGCTCTTTGGAGATGTAAGTAATAATTGTTCTGTTCCATTTTTTCTTTCTTCTGCAAACATTCTCATTGTAAGTAATGGCACTATAAATGTAAGTACTGTTACACTTGAACCAAACATATATGAAAAGTCTGTTTCTAAGTATTGAAATATATCTAAGTAGAAAAATAAACTACACGCCATTAAAAATATACCTATATAAACATATCCTATCGGAGATAGAAAATAATTTTTTAATTCTTTTTTAGTTATCGCCCACATTATTTGTTACCTCCTTTTTTAGTTGATTTTTTAGTAGTTTTTGTTTCTTTTTTTGTATTTGTACTTGCTTTTGTATCTGTTTTTTCATTATCCTTTTTATTTAATTTGCTATCTTCTTTTGCGTTTTCATCATATTTTTTACTTGATTTGTTATCTTCTTTTGCTTTATCTTTTTTACTTGAATTGTTACTTTTTGCATTTTTAGCTTTTTGTGCCTTTGCCTTATTAGCCTCTTTTTCAGCTTTTAATTCTTCTTTTATTTTTTTGTCTTCTTCTCTTTCTTTTTCCCATTCAAGATTAAACTCTTCTTTTTTAGCTTGTTTTTCTGCCTTTTTATCTTCTTTCTTTGCTTTTCTTCTTTCTGTCTTAGTCATATTGCTTAATTCTTCTTCTCTCTTCTTTTGTTTAAGTTCTTCTTTTTTCTTAGCTTCTTTAACTTCTGTTTCTTTATTATTTATAACTTTTAAGAAGGCATCTTCTAGTGTAGTTTCACTTTGTTTTAATTCAAAAATAGTAATATCTTCTTTTGGTAAAACCTCAAATAATTTCTTTCTAATATCTGCTTCTTTATTTGCAACAATCAAATATTGTTTTGTTCCATCATTATTGTCTTTAACAAGTTCTATTGATTTAATATCACTAATTTTCTTGTTTATTTTTTCCATCTTATTATTTTTATCTTCAACAGTAATTATTATGCTATTTTCAACTTGTGTTTGTTTTTCAAGATTTTCTGGTGTATCAATAGCTAAAATTTTTCCTTTGTTTATAATTATTACTTTTTCACATATTTGGCTTACTTCTGAAAGTATGTGAGAGCTTAATATAACAGTATGACTTTTTCCAAGCTTTTTTATTAAACTTCTTATTTCTGTAATTTGCTTTGGATCTAATCCTACAGTTGGTTCATCTAATATTAAAATGTCTGGATTTCCTACTAATGCTCCTGCCATACTAACTCTTTGTTTATATCCTCTTGATATCTTTTTTATAAGCTTTTTTTGAACATCTTGTAAGCCTGTTTCTTCTATGACTTTATTTACTTCATCTTTTCTTTCTTTTCTTTTGACATTCTTAAGTTCTGCCATATAATTTATAAATTCTCTAACCGTCAAATCATTATATAGTGGAACATTTTCAGGCATGTATCCTATTTGCCTTTTTGCCTTTTTAGGAGATTTTGAAATATCATACCCATTTACTATTATTTTTCCTTTTGTTGGCTCTATGTAGCCTGTAATCATATTCATAGTTGTAGATTTTCCTGCACCATTAGGTCCTAGAAAACCCATAATTTCATGGTCTTTTACTGAAAAACTTATATCATCTACAGCCTTGAATTTTCCGTATTTCTTCGTAATATTTTTTACTTCTACCAAGTCTTTTTTCCTCCTATCTCTTATTTCCCTAAGAATTTCCATTTCATATATTATCTTATATATATTATTTTGGCAAGTATTTTATATATTTTTCACATAAAATTTACACAATAAAAAAAACGGAACTAAGATTTTTTATACAATAAATCTTAGTTTCGCATATTTCTTAATTCATAAAGAAGGCTTTATATGCTTGATATGCTGTGTATACATCATATTTGCTTGTTACTTCATAAGGTGCGTGCATTGATAAAACTGGAACTCCACAATCTATTACATCAACACCTTTATTTGCTAATATATATGCGATTGTGCCTCCTCCTCCAATGTCTACTTTTCCTAATTCTGCAAGTTGATATTGAACATTATTTTTATTAAATATTCTTCTAATAAATGCTACATATTCTGCATTTGCATCTGATGAATTGCTCTTTCCTCCTGCTCCTGTATATTTATTTATAGAAATACCATATCCCATTAATCCTGCGTTATTGTGGTCTGTTACTTGTGCATATAGTGGGTCTGCTCCTGCATCAACATCTGCTGATAACATTCTTGAATTACAAAATACTTTTTCTAAAAGATTTGGTCTATTTATCTTTGCTTTGTTTAAAAGTTCTGATATAAATGTATCAAATACGTGTGATTCCATTCCTGTATTTCCCATACTTCCTATTTCTTCTTTGTCAGAGAATAAACATACTGCTGTTCTTTGTGGATTTTCTACTTCTAAAATTGCTCTTAATGAAGTATATACACATACTTTATCATCTTGACCATATCCTGCAATTAAACTTTCATCTAATCCTAAAGTTCTTGATTTAAATGCTGGAACTGCCTCTAATTCACTACTCATAAAATCATCTTCTGTAATTCCATATTTTTTATTTAATAATTTCAAAATATATTTCTTTACTCTATCTTTTCCTTTTTCATCTTCTGTATCAGGTCTATTTCCAACTACTATTGATAGATTTTCTCCACTTATTGCTTCTACTAATTTCTTTTGTTGTTGTTCTTTTGCTAAATGTGGCAATAAGTCTGTTATTGTAAATACTGGTTCTCCTTCATTCTCACCTATTGAAACTGTAATTTTTTCTCCATTTTCCTTTATAATAACTCCGTGAAGTGCTAAAGGAATTGTTGTCCATTGATATTTCTTTATTCCTCCATAATAATGAGTTTTTAAATATGCAAACTCACCTTCTTGTACTAATGGATTTGGCTTTAAATCTAATCTTGGAGAATCAGCGTGTGCTCCAATTATATTTACTCCTTCTTCTAAGCTGTTACTTCCAATAACAGCTATATACATACTTTTTCCTCTATTTATAAAGTAAACTTTGTCTCCTGGATGTAGTTCTTCATATTCATCTATTGATTTAAATCCATATTCTCTTATTATTTTTTCTGATAAAGATATTATTTCTCTTTCAGTTTTTGCTTGGTTTAAATAGCTCATATAATCATCTGCGAATTTAAAAATATTGTTTTCTAAATCCTCATTGTTTATACTTTCCCAGCCTGATTTTCTTTTTCTTTCTAACTCACTCATAATTTATTTCCTTTCCTTTTTGTATTATTCCATTTTTTTACTTTTATTATTCTTATATCATAAATATTTTAAAATTAAAATATTATTTAAATAAATTATATTTACTTTTTTATATTTTTATTGTTAAATAATTGTGGGGAGAAATAAAAAATGAACTCAATTTTATATACAGGAGAAGAATCGTCTTTTACTGACGAAGATTATAAAATTATAGAAGAAGCAGAAGATATAATAAAAGATAACAATCCCGATTTTGTTCCAGTTTTAAAAAAGAAACATACTGGTCTACTTGTATTTTCTATTTTATTTTTTGTGCTTTTTATTTTAATTGCTTTCTTTTCCACAATATTTGCACTTATCAACCTAAGCCATGAAAATATTGTGCAAGGAGTAAGTAGCTTAGGAGTTGATTTGTCTGGGCTTACTATAGAACAAGCAAAAGAAAAAATAATTAGTGAAACAGAAAATAGAATTTCTACTGAAATGGTATTTAAACATAATGACGAAACATATACCTTGCATTTATCTGAAATTAGTGGAAGTTTTGATATTGATGATATCGTTAATGATGCATATAGTATTGGTAGAAAAGGAAATATTTTTGCAAATAATTTTCAAATTATAAATTGTTTATTACATAAAAAGGAGATTAATGCTACTTTTTCTTATAATAATGATAGCTTTTCCTCAATTGTTGAACAAATAAATGGTAGTATGAAAGATGGAATAAAAGAGCCTAGCTATGAAATAAGTGATAATAATTTAATTGTTACTGCTGGAAAAGACGGCTATAATGTAGATTCAAATAAATTAAAAAATTTACTTGTAGAAAGGTTAGTAGCTAATAATTATATTACAGATTCAATAGAAATTCCTACTTTACCTGCAAAAGCAAAAGAAATTAATATTGATGAAATTCATAATGAAATTTATAAACAAGCAAAAGACGCATATTACACTACAAACCCATTTGCAGTTTATCCATCATCTACAGGTTTAGATTTTTCTATATCTGTTGATGAGGCTAAAGCCTTAATTACTGGTGAAAGTGATACTTATACAATACCATTGAAAACATTATATCCTAATGTAAAAACTAGCGATATTGGAATGGAAGCTTTTCCAAACAAGCTATCTACATATTCATCTAGCTATGCTACTAGTAATTCAAATAGATCAACAAATATTTCTTTAGCTAGTTCAAAAATTAATGGAATGGTATTAATGCCTGGAGATGTATTTTCTTTCAATGGTACAGTAGGAAAACGTACACCTCAAGCCGGATTTAAAGTAGCAGGAGTTTATGTTGCTGGTCAAGTTACCTCAGATTATGGTGGAGGAATATGTCAAGTTTCAAGTACACTATATAATGCTGTTTTAAGAGCTAATTTAGAAATTGTAGAAAGAACAAATCATCAATTTGATGTAGGATATGTTCCAATAGGTACAGATGCAACAGTATCTTGGGGCGCTCCTGATTTCAAATTCAAAAACTCAAGAAGTTATCCAATAAAAATAGATATAACAAACTATAATAAAAGAATAA
>CANQYG010000091.1 GCA_947628015.1 uncultured Clostridia bacterium | reverse complement strand
TACAACTACAAGACGAACTTCCTGAACCTATAATCATTGATACTCTAAGATTTGAAAAAAAGTGTCGGGAATTAAGAATGAACATGAAAGATTCAAATTAATAAGTCAATTAGATATTGATAATTCAGTTTTTGAATATGTAAAAACAAGATTAAAAAATTTATCAATAGAAATTGGTGGAGATTGTAAAGGAAATGTTATTGAACTAATGAATAAAGGATTGCTTGAAGGTTGGTGTTGGCAAACAACTGAATCTTCAATAGTATTTTTTAATGATGATGATTGTATTGAACGGGGCGATTTAGAATTTGGTGCTTACAATAAATATTGGCATTCTTGGATTTGTTTTACCTTCAATGATATTGTTTGGGTATTTGATCCATGTTTGCAAATAATCGTTGAAAAAAATATATATTATCACATCTTTGAAATAAATGAAGTAGCAGGGGTTGTAAATGCTAAATCAGTTAAAGAAGATTTAATATATAGAATAAATCATCATGAAAAGGAAAAACTCAACGAATCTGAATCTTTAGCACAATACATTTTTGAAAGACAGAAATATGAAACATATATTGTTGGAGATGATGATGTAAAATCATTAATGTATAGGAATAATACAGGTTACACTGCCACAATTGATAATGGCACAATTAATACTTTAATTGCACATTATTATCTTAATGGTTAAAAATCAAAACAGCGAAAAGTTTAAAAATTCTTTTTGCTGTTTTGATTTTATTTAATAACTGTTTTTTATAATTTATACTACACTTAACTTATTCTTACTGGGTTAGGACTTATGACAAAGTCAAAGTAGCTAAAACTATTGAAATATAAGAAGTTCTATGATATAATTTATTACGATTTAGCGAATAAACTTAATTAATTTTTATAATCTCCTTTTGGAGTTAAACATAAAGAAACAATAGCAACACAATAATTATTGAAGGAGGAAAATGAAGTATGGAAAAATATCTAGGAATTGTAAAAAGAGAAACAGAATCGGAAATAGGCATTGATATAAAGATATTAACAAGATTTTCAAACTCAAAAAGCCTATTAAAGCAATGGACAAAATTATATCCTAAAGCTAAAAATATTATATTGGAAAATACTGCCGAATTAGATTGTTTTTTTAAAGATTTTGAAGATGTTAGTTCAGTAACTGAAGAAGAAAAGAAGGAAGCAAAAAAATTGTATAATAACTGTATAAATGATGAACAAAAAGAATACCACATAGAAACAAAAGGTGAGGATGGCCATTATCACTGTCCGATATGCTATGCATATGTGTACGATTATGAAAGTAGATGCTGTGAGTGTGGTGCAAAAATAAAATTTAATCTTAGGTAATATACAATATATAATGCTTTAAATTTAATATCAAAATGATTGAGAATATTAAAAAATATTCTCAATCATTTTTTTACAAATATGTTTGAAATTTTTAGAACAGTAGAAAAAATCAATTAATAAAATGGTTATTATCTTTCAAACTCATCTAAGGATGTATTTAATTGCTTTTCTATTCTGTCTAAGAAATTAATTCTTTTTTCTACTGTATCAGGATGGTGAGCTTTAGCATCTGCATACTGTAATTTTAATCTTTTTTTAATCATATCATAGGTAGAATCTAAATTATTTGAATCAATGATTGTATCATGAGTCTTTACTAAATATGATACTCTGTTTATAAAATCTTTATCATAGCCTAACCTTGTTAATATAGAGAGAGTCATTTGATATGATTTTTCAGGATGTCCATGAAAATGTCTTATTTCACCATCTTGATATGAAAAAGGCTTTCCAATGTCATGTAATAATGCTGCCATATTAAGTTCGAAATCATCTGTATTTAAATTTCTTATTACAGCTAGAGTATGTTGCCAAACATCTAAGTTATGGTGTGGATGTTTATGGTCGAAATTAATAATATTTTCAATTTCTGGTATTAATTTTAATAAATCTTCAATATTATTAGATAGTGTTTCGGAAGCATTAGGACCTGTTAATATTTTTTGTATTTTTTCTTTCAACAAATCAAAATCATATATACAAAATAAATTATTATATATTTCAGACACTTCTGGAAAATAATCAAAATCTAAATCTTGAATTATAGAATAAACTCTTTTTATATGTTCAAATCCTATTTTCTTAGCATCTATTGCATATTCAGTTATTTTGTTAATAGAAGAAAAATTAATAAAATCAAAATAAAAGCCATATCCACTTGAAACATTTAAAATTTCATCAGGAATATCATAAACAAAAACATAATCGCCCTTATGTCCTTCTAAGTATAGCAAACTAATTTCATCTTTAAAGAAATGCATATATTTTACATTTTGCAAATATTGATGCGTATTTTTTTGAGAATTAATTTGAAATTCTTGACCAATATATTTAAAGTTTCTTTTTTCTAGTATAGATTTAAACTCTTCATATTTGCATAATCTGAATACTTGCATAAATTTCCTCCATTTTATTAAGGATATTATACCATATTTTACATAAAATTCAATTGTGAAAGAAGGAAGTCTTTTGCTAGTTTAATTTGTAAAATTATGTAAAGTATGTTATAATGCTAATGTATAAATTTTTGTTACCCAAAAAGTATAACAACTTGGAGGGTAAAACCTCCAAAAACTGAAGGAGGAATCAAAATGAAAATAGGTTTTTATGCAGGTAGCTTTGATCCATTTACAAATGGTCATCTACACGTAATTACTCAAGCTTCTAAGTTATTTGACAAAGTTATCGTAGGAATTGGAGTTAATCCAAAGAAAACTCGAAGATTTGACAAAAAATTGATGCAAGAGGCAATTGAAGATGTTCTTGCTCGGAACAATCTTTTCAATGTAATGGTAACTTCTTACGAAAATCTTTCTGTTGATGTTGCTAAATATTATCAGTCTGCCTTTTTAGTTAGAGGTATTCGAAATGGTATGGACTATGAATATGAAGAAAATATTGCATCTATCAATGAAGAGATATCTGAGCTTGATACAGTTTACATTAGAGCAGGTAGATTAGGAAATATTAGTTCAAGTATGGTTATGGAACTACTTAGAAATAATAAAGATGTTTCAAAATATCTTCCTGAAGAAATACTTACATTAGTAAAAAAATAAAAACCTAAAAAGAAAGAAGGCATTGAGATATTATCTCAAGTCTTCTTCTTTTTCTTTTATTTTTGGAAAATCTATAATTTCTCCTTCATTTGCAGCTATAACTTTTGAAAATATACTTTTTGCCTCTTGAACAAATTTTTCTGGTAATTCTTCTGGCCAAAAATGAGTTAACATTAGTCCACCGACATTAGATTCTTTTGCAATTATTCCTGCTTGTTTAGCAGTTAAATGTGAATTAATTTCTGGAAATCCATAAGATGTTAATAAACTAGATTCACAAATTAATAAATCAGCATTTTTTGCAAATTCTACTAATTTGTCTTTGCAAGAAAAAGAAGTATCTGAAGTATATACTATCGTTCTATCCTCATTAGATAGTTTTACTGCATAAGTTTCTACGGGATGGTCTGTTTTACAAAAATCTATAGAAATATTTCCAATTTGTAGGTTTGTTTTTTCGCTAATAGCTGAATAATTAGCAAAACTGTTTGTTTCTTCAATTATATCTTGATAAATACTAACGGGATTTGATGGTAAATATATATCAATTGGTCTTTCAATTCTCTTTTGATTATGAAAAACAAATGATGAATATTGCATATTATAAACATCATTATAATGGTCTCTATGTAAATGACTTAGAATAATTGATAAATTGTTTAAGTCATTTGGAAAATTTAATAAACTATGACTACCACTTCCACAATCTAGCATTATTTTTGTTTCATTATCTGTAATTAAAAATCCTGGACAATTATGTCCTAGTGTATTATAAGGTGATTGTGTTCCTAATACTTTTAATTTCATCGTTCATTTCCTCCAATATATTTTTCACTTACTTTACCGAAGCATTTTATTCATAGTTTGTGCTTTATAATCATTTTCAAATATGTAATCAAAGTCAATGTTTGTATAATCTCATTCTAACACTATTATTTCATCATTTTGCAATATTGAATCCAATTGCTGTTGCATAAACTCCCATGTTAAGTCAGATAATTCTTTCATTTTATGTCTCTGAGTAAATACAATATCTCCCATCTTTTTTCTATCTAACTTGCCATTTTCATCTAGAATTTCTGTTCCAAATTTTTCACATAAAGTATCTAAAATTTCTGGTCTAAATATAGCTTCATGACCTATCTTATCTATATCTATATGTTTACATTCTAATTCTTTTGCTAAAAGAGATGCAAATGTTGTTTTACCACTTCCTGATTTTCCTGTAATACCTATAACCATAATAAATCCTCCATAAATATTATACAACAAAATTAGCTAAAAATAAATACATTTGAGATATTTTATAAAAATTTTAATAGAATATTCTGTGTAGAAATTTATAAAATATAAAAAACATATATTTACAATTATACATAATATATGATATGATGTTGCCTAGTACTTTGAAAATTTAGAAAAAATTCAATTTCGATTTAGTAAAGGAGGAATCTATTATGCTATTACCGATTACTGAGTACAAGGAGGAAATTATTGAGGCAGTTCGTAATCATTATGTTACAATTATATCTGCTGAAACTGGAACAGGAAAATCTACGCAAGTTCCACAATATCTGTCAAGATTTTACAATCAAATAATTGTAACTAATCCTCGGATTATGGCAACAAAAACTCTAGCTAGGCGTGTAGCAGAAGAGATGAATGTAACACTTGGCAAAGAGGTAGGTTATAAAACAGCTTATGATGCGTGTTGTTTACCTACTAGCAAAATTTTATATTGTACTGACGGACTTCAACTAATAAAAAGTTTATTTAGCAAAGATAGTAAATCAGAAAATGTACTTATAATAGATGAAGTTCAAGAGTGGAATATCAATATAGAGACGCTTGTTGCATGGTGCAAATTTATGGAAGGAAAATGGAATACTAAAGTTATAATTATGAGTGCAACAATTGAAACAGAAGGAATTGCTAAATTCTTTGGCGAAGATGTTCAGGTGTTAAATATACCAGGTAAATTGTATGATGTTGAAGTTGAAGAAAGACCGGAAGGAACTTTAATTTCTACAATTAAAGAAAATATCAGTGATGGCAAAAATATTTTGGTCTTTGTTACTGGCAAAAAAGAAATTAACAATGTCATTTATGAACTTAAAGATCAAAATGCTACAATATTACCATTACATGGAGAGATGGATTGGAAACAACAAAGGAAATGTTTCGAGCATTATCCTAATTCAAAAGTTATTGTAGCAACTAATGTTGCGCAAACATCTCTTACAATACCTGATATAGATGTTGTTGTTGATAGTGGTATGGTAAAAAAGTCAATTGCAAAAGATGGAATACAAGGGTTGTATTTAAGAAATATTAGTCGTTCAGATATTGCACAGCGTAAAGGGCGTGCTGGGAGAACGAAAAAAGGAAAATATTTCTTATGTTCTAATACACCTATAAAGTCTCGGGATAAAGATTCTATTCCTGAAATTCAAAGAAGTATTCTTGACCGTGTTGTTTTACAACTGGCAACAATAGGTCTAAATGCAGAAGAATTGGAATTCTTTCACCAACCTGATATTGAAAAGATATTAATGGCTAGAAAAGAGTTGACGGCAATTGGAGCTATTGAGAATAATCAAGTAACAGAACTTGGGTACAAAATAGTTAAGATGCCTCTTTCTGTACAAACTGCTAGAATGATAGTGGAAGCTGAAAAATATGGTGTAACAGAACATGTTATAACAATTGCAGCGATTATTAACATGGGTGGACTTCTTGAAAATAAAAAGGGGAATTACATGATGTTTACTTCTGAAGAAGATAGTGACCTTATAGCAGAGCTTGATATATGGAACTATGTAAATGAACTATATAAAAAAGGAGCTGCTGATTTTTCTTCCCTTAAAATTAGGAAAAATAATTTCTTTAAAATTAAGGATCATATCAAAAAGGTGAAGGATGCTTTATATGGAATTGTGGAAATTGCTGATAATTATAATAAAGAAGCAATTATAAAATCTTGCCTATGTGGTTTGGTTTCAAATATCTATAAATTAAAATATTCTGATGAATATTTTAGTGAAGATATAGCCAAAATAAAACTTTATAGAAACAGTTGCATATATGATTTTCCATGTCCAGAAATAATAATAGGAATTCCAAAAAAAGTTGATTGTAGAGGATACTTCAATATTACTGAATCTTTAACAATAGTAAAATTTGCAAGTAAAGTTAATGTAAATACGTTAATTGAACTAGTACCTGATAAGGTTGTTAAAGAAACAAGGTTACGTTATTCTAGCAGTATGGATGCAGTTGAAGTTACTACTAATTTTAAATTTTTAGGAGAAGTAATAAAAACAGAAGTATCTTATGATGAAAATCACCCACAATATGCTGTGCTTAAAGAAGAATATAAGAAAGGGGAAAACATGTTAACATTTAATATGAAGAAAAAAGGAGCTTCTTACTAAAAGCGAAAATGGATTTAGATTCTCTTGTAAGGGAAATCTTACTTAGTCTTACTGTAGATAATGCACAAGAAAACATAGAATTTCTTGAAGAATATTATCACGAATTAATGAATGCAATGTAAGGCTAAAAAAGAAAAGCTACTGACAATTGTTGGTAGCTTTTTTATGAATATGCTAAGCAGAATCCATGGTAATTTCATCGAATATTACAAAATTGTAATATTTCAAAATATATGATAAAATACAACACGGTGATGAAAGTG
>CANQYG010000090.1 GCA_947628015.1 uncultured Clostridia bacterium | reverse complement strand
GCTCTGGAATAGTACATCCTAATGTTTTAAAAATGAACGGATATGATCCAGATAAATATAGTGGATTTGCATTTGGTACAGGTTTAGATAGATTAGCAATGTTTAAATATGGAATTACAGATATTAGACTACTTTATGCAAATGATGTTAGATTTTTAAATCAATTTGACAGAAAAGACTAAAAATATAATAAAATTCATTTTAATTAAAGAAAGGAAAATAAAATGATACTAAGTACAAAATTTTTAAATGATTATTTAGATGTAAAAGATATAGATTTACAAGAACTTGCAGATAAGATGACACTTGCTGGAAATGAATATGATTCATGCAGGCCATTTGTAGATACAGGAAAATTAATAATAGGAGAAGTTTTAGAATGTGAAAATCACAAAGATTCAGACCATTTACATGTTTGCAAAGTAAATGTAGGAGACAAAATTTTGCAAATAGTTTGTGGAGCTCCAAATGTAAGAAAAGGATTAAAAGTAATTGTTGCATTAGATGGAACACATCTTCCAGGTGGTGAAATTAAAAAGTCTGTGATAAGAGGTGAAGAATCAAATGGGATGCTTTGCTCTATTGCAGAATTAGGAATAGATTCTAAATTCTTGAAAGAGGAAGACAAAGCAGGAATCCATGAACTTCCAAGTGATGCAAAAGTAGGAGAAGATGCTATAAAATATTTAGGTTGGGATGATGGAGTTATTGATTTTGACTTAACAGCAAATCGTGGAGATCTGTTAAGTATATTAGGGATGGCTTATGAAGTTGGAGCTATATATGATAAAAAAGTAAAGCCTATAGATTTATCTCATAAAGAAGAAGGAGAAATGAACTTCAAAGTCAATGTAAAAACTGATAATTGTACATTATTCTTAACAAAAAAAGTACAAAATATAGTTATAAAAGAAAGTCCAGATGAAATAAAAGAAAAGCTTATTGCATCTGGAATAAGACCAATTAATAATGTTGTAGATATTAGTAACTATGTTATGCTTGAAACAGGTCAACCACTTCATTTTTATGATGCAGATAAATTAAATGGTGTATTAGAAGTTAGGATGGCAGAAAACAACGAAAAATTAACAACTTTAGATGGAAAAGAAAGAACATTATCTAGTGATGATATAGTAATTTCAGATGGAAAAAGAGCAATTGGTTTAGCAGGAGTTATGGGTGGATTAGATACTGAAATAACTGAACAAACCAAAAATGTAATAATAGAATCTGCAATATTTAACAATGTAAAAATAAGAAGAACATCAAATAAAATATTAAGAAGTGAAGCAAGTAATAGATTTGAAAAAGGACTAGATACAAATAGAACATATATGGCAATAGAAAGAGCTTGCAATATGCTTGAAAAATATGCAGAAGGAACAACTTGCAAAGGAATAGTATCTTATGATAATACATCAAGAGAAGAAAAGAAAATAGATATAACTTGCGAAAATATAAACAATATTTTAGGAACAGATATTTCAAAAGAAGAAATATTAGATGTATTTAGAAAATTAGACTTTAAGACTGAAAATAAAGCAAATGACCTAATTACTGTATCAGTACCAACAAGAAGAATAGATATTTCAATAAAAGAAGATTTAATAGAAGAAGTTGGTAGAATATATGGTGTTGATAAAGTAGAAGGCAAACAAATGACTTTACCAGTAAAAAAAGGTAGCTTTGACAGAACTTCAAGAGAAATTAGAAACAAGATGGTTAATTTAGGATTAAATGAAACATTGTCATATAGCTTAGTAAGTAAAGAATTAAGTACAATGTTTACAAATAAAGAACGTGAAAGCATAAAAATATTATCACCACTTACTGAAGAAAGGTCATATTTAAGACAAAGTTTAATAACATCACTTTATAAAATATATGAATATAATAAGTCTTATAATATAGATGATATTGCACTTTTTGAGTTAGCAAAAACATTTTATAAAGCAGGTGAAGAAGATTATAGAGAAGAAAATAAACTTGCATGTTTATTAGTTGGAGAATATGATTTAGGATTGCAAACTAAAAAAGTAGATTTTTATATAATAAAAGGAATAGCTGAAGAACTTCTTGATTATTTAGGATATGAAGGAAGATACAGCTTTGTGCAAGATGGAAAAATACCTCAAGATATGCATCCAGGAAAATCAGCTTTAATTTCTGTTAATAATGATATAGTTGGATTAATAGGAAGAGTAAGTCCAGCTGTTTGCAAAGATGAAGTATATGTAATGGAAATAAACTTGGATAAATTACTTGAAAAGAAAGTTGGAAAAATGAAATATAAAGAAATATCAAAATTCCCAACTGTAAAGAAGGATATAGCAATCATTGTAGATGAAGAAATATCTGCTTTAGAACTTCAAAAAGTTATAAAAAATAGCGGAGGTAAACTTCTTCAAAATGTAAAAATATTTGACCTTTATAAAGGCAAAGGAATCCCAGAAAATAAGAAGTCTATAGCATTTTCTATAGAATTAGGAGATAGTACAAAAACCCTAACTGACGAAATAATTAACGAAACTATGAATAAAATTACAGAAAATTTGAAAAATAAATGTAAGGCAGAATTAAGAAGTTAGGAAGGAGGATATGTTATTTTTAATAACATAAAATAATATGAAAGAAATTGCAAAAGATATTTATTATATTGGCATAAATGATAATGACATTGATTTATTTGAAAATGTTTATCCAGTAAATAAAGGAGTAACTTATAATAGTTATTTGATAATGGATGAAAAAATTACATTGCTAGATACAGTAGATGTAAGAAAATCAGATGAATGGCTAAAAAAATTAGATGAAGCATTAAATGGAAAGGAAATAGACTATCTTATTGTATCACATGTAGAACCAGACCATTCATCAAATATAAAAGCAGTAACTGAAAAATATCCAAATGTAACATTAGTTGGAAATAAAAAGACGTTTGAATTTGTATCACAATTTTATGATATAAATCCAAATGTAAAGAAAAAAGAAGTAGCAGAGGGAGAAGTACTAAATATAGGAAATCATAATTTACAATTCTTTATGGCACCAATGGTACATTGGCCAGAAGTAATGTGTACTTATGACCAAAATCAAAAAGTAATATTTTCTGCTGATGCATTTGGAAGATTTGGAAGTATAAGCGAAGAAAAAATATTTGAAGAAAATGAAGAAGAATGGCTTGATGAAGCTAGAAGATATTATATTAATATAGTTGGAAAATATGGCACCCAAGTACAAGCTTTGTTAAAGAAATTATCTACTTTAGATATAAAAATTATATGCCCACTTCATGGACCTATGTTAAATAATAATTTACAATTCTATATAGGAAAATATGATACTTGGAGTTCATATAAGCCAGAAGAAAAAGGAACATTTATAGCATTTGCATCAATTCATGGAAATACAAAAAATGTGGCAAAAAAAGTATATGATTTAATAAAAGATAAAGAACAAGTAGAAGCTGTAGATTTGTCAAGATGTGATGTTTATGAAGCGGTTTCAAAAGCATTTAAGTATGATAAAATGGTGGTATTAGCATCAAGCTATAATGCAGGACTATTTACTCCTATGGAAGAGTTTTTAAATATATTAAAAACAAAATTTTATCAAAATAGGAAAGTGGCAATTGTAGAAAATGGCTCATGGGCTCCATCTGCTGGAATATGTATGAAGGCACAATTTTTAGGTATGAAAAATATAGAAATGGTTCCAGAAATAGTAACAATAAAATCAAGTATGAAAGATGAAGATGTTCCTAAGATAGAAAATTTAGTAAATAGTTTGTTAGAAAATAACTAAAGTAAGAAAAATAAAATTATCTAAAAATTTATTGTTTTTTGTTAATGTAAAAACTTAATAAAAATTTGTATGTACAAAATATAGCATAATATAAGGGAAAAATCAAGAAATAAAAAAATAAAAGTAAATAACAATTTTATAAAAAATGAAAAAGAAAAATCTTATAAAAAGCTTAAGATAAGCTGATTATAAGATTTTTTATATTTTTATTAAGTTTTTACCTTAATAAAAATAACATAATTAAAAAATGGAGGGATTAAACGAATGAAAGGCAAGAAAATACAAGGAAAAGAAAAGATTAATTTAAAAATGCAAAATAAGAAAAAAGTACAAAAATTAAAAGAAAAAGGTATAACATTAATAGCACTAGTAGTAACAATAATAATATTGCTGATATTAGCAGGAGTAACACTAAATATGGCATTATCTGGAGATGGATTATTTAGTAAAGCAAAATTAGCGGTAAATAAATATAATGTAGCAAGTGAACAAGAAGTATTACAACAACAAATAATAGAATATCAAATGGATAATAGTGTAGCTAAGATAGGAGAAAAATTGTCAAATAATTCAACAGATAATCCTAGTTGGACGATAATAAAGCTAAGAAATGAAAATAAACAATATGGGACAAACTATAACTATGTAAAAGAAGGAACAGAAATAGAAGGTTATGGAACAACAAAATACAATTGGGTAATAAATTATGAAAATGGAGAGGTTACTCAACTAGATGATTATATAAAAGTATCATCAGGAGAAGGAGTGTCAGTAACAGAAAATTTAGAGTTAAATATAAATCCAAAAAGTATGGCAAATTTAGATACACTTGGTTCAGGAGTAACATTCGTAAATGGAAAAGATTCGAGTTCTTCAGGAGAATATTTAAAAGATTCATACATAGAATTTGATGGAATAGATGATTATTTGAGAATTGATGGAGTCAAAGTAGATAATGATGGAGGAATTACTTTTGAAATTTTTGGAAAGAAAAATAATAGTGGACAAGTTTTTGCTTTAAATAAAACTTTATTTGAAGGAGATGAAATTGCTTTGCGTTGGACAACGTTTAGAAGTCATTTTTATCAAAATTGTTTCAGTTGCTGTTTAGGTAATGGAAAAGCTCGGTGGTGAATTTGAATCTAAGATTACAGGTAGTGAACATTGGATGGATTTTAAAAATGAAAATTTGATAAATGAGGAAGATGAAAGTTTTTATTTGACAATGACATTAAACTTAAAAGATAATGCAGTTAGTTTATATTCTTTAGGCTCATGTATAGGTATAAATGAATGTAATGAAGGTTATCTGGATTCGAAATCAATTTGTGATAGTTCTATTCCATTTACCGTTGGTGTTCTTGTGAGTGGTTCACCAACAACGATACAATACAGTGATTTTCTACTATATGGATGCAGACTATATGATAGGGTTTTAAGTGATGAAGAAATTGAGTTAAATTATAATGAATCTAAAAGTTTATTGGAAAATTAATTTAAACAAGATATGAAAAAATTTTAACTTAATAAAAATAACATAATGTAAAAGTGGAGGAATAAAACAAATGAGAGATAAGAAAATACAAGAAAAAGACAAGATTATTTTAAAATTAAAAAATAAGAAAAAAGTACAAAAATTGAAGGAAAAAGGAATAACATTAATAGCGCTTGTTGTAACAATAATAATATTGCTAATCTTAGCAGGAGTGACATTAAATATGGCATTATCAGGAGATGGATTATTTAGCAGAGCAAGAGATGCAGCAGACAAGTATAAAAAAGCGCAAGAAGATGAACAAGAACTAGTAAGTGATATAGCAAAAGAAATGTATAGTGAATATGTAGGGGCTTACGTTACAGGATATGAGCCAACAGGAGGAACATGCACAATAACTAAAGCACAATCAGGAGTAAGTGATGAAGATATAAAAGATTCACAAGGAAAAGAGATAAAAAAGGATAATGAAGGAAATCAAACATTTACAACAAAAGAAGAAGGAGACCTAAAATGGAGAATTTGGGATTATGATGGAACAATACTAAGAATAATATTAGATAGACCAACAAAACAGGAATTACTATTAAAGGGAGTAGCAGGATATAATAATGGAGTATGGGCAATAAATGAAATATGTAGGAAATGTTTTGGACAATATGAAAAGGGAGAAATGAAAGAAGGAATAAGTGTAGCAAATTTAAAAACAAGTGATATACAAAAAGTGAGTAATTATGATTATACGGAATATATTAATGGAGAAGAGGGCTCTGGACAGGTAGTTGAAGAAGGCTATAGATTAAAATATGGAGAATCTAAGGATTATGAAGGAGAAATGGAATTACCTGAAATGTTTGAAATAGATAGTAAATGGGATTACGAATATAAGGATGGAAAGAAAATAGGAAGTGATAGTGAAGGATTAATTTGGGAGACAGAAGGGAATGGACAAATGAATAATGCTAAAGTAGAGATGAAAAAAATAGTTAAACAATCATTCCATCAGCATGATTATAAGAGGAGTGAGTTTAGAAATCAAATGTATTTTGACTTGATTTTTTTGTATAACGCTACTGGAGTTGGATTTGGCCAATGGCTAGCTGCTAGATGCGTCGGTGTAACTGAAAAAGGTGTTTGGTTCGGAATATGTGGAATGGCTGATGGGGGATACGGGAATTTAATTGGTGGTTTTGGTGTGATTAATCAATCTAATGAGAATATTGAAGAAGGAGCAAAGAGTTGTAGACCAGTTGTATCGATAGATTTAAATAAGACTAATTTAAAACTAGAAAGAGTTGAAGAAAATGGAAATGTTAGTTTTAAGTTAGAATAATTATATGGAAATTTAAGTAAATGTATTCAAATGTTTGTAACATATTGAATAAAAAAATTGATTAGATGAGTTATAATAAATAACGTTTTTGATGTAAAAATCCATTTAAAATTGTACTCATAAAGCAAAAAAATATCATGGTAATTTCATCGAATATTACAAAATTGTAATATTTCAAAATATATGATAAAATACAACACGGTGATGAAAGTG
>CANQYG010000089.1 GCA_947628015.1 uncultured Clostridia bacterium | reverse complement strand
CTATAAGTATCAATATTTTTTCTTTCTCAAAATTCCTACTAAAAGTTTATGCTAACAAGATTTTATATATTAAATTGAATTATTGTAAATTTCTGTGGCTTGTTGTCGCAACGCAACCTAAAGTTTGCTGCTCCAGCTAACGCATATAGCTGTTGCAACGAAATCAAAGATTTCGACAACATCTTAATTCGCGCACTTCGTGCTTAATCGCTACGCGCCACTGTCAAATTTACAATAATTCATTTTTATTTTACATGAATATTTTAATATCTCATCTAATAAATTTAAGTAAAATAAGTTTGACCAATATAAATGAAAGTGAGGGCTTTTATGTTTATTCATAATTTTAGTTTAGGTAAAAATAAAATGTCAAAAATACTAATTTTTATAGCTGTTTTATTAATTATTCTTTTACTATTTTTTTCAATTCGCTCAATTTACAACTCTTCTAAAGAAGAAGGAAAAATTGTTGAAGAGCAAGGAAATAATGAAATTATTGAGATTACGAGTAATGATTATACAAACTTTTTAAAAGATTGTCACGAAAATATTGATAGCTATGTTGGTATAAAAGTTAAAATCTGTGGATATGTTTATAGGATGCCGGATTTTAATAATACTCAATTTGTACTTTCTAGGACAATGGTATTAAATTCTGCAAATAGTGGAGTTGTTGTTGGAATTTTAACTGAGTGCAAAAATGCTGCTGATTTTGAAGATGGTGAATGGGTTGAAGTTACTGGTACTATTTCTAAAGGTGATTACAAAGGTGTAATGCCTATTTTAAATGTTATAGATATTAGCTTAAGTCAAATTCCTGAAGATGAATATGTTTATCCTCCTTCTCTTTAAAATCAGCTATCTCTATCAAATATACTTCTTAATACTCCTTTATCAATTAAAGGAGTATATATTTCTTTTAGAACTATCAAAAATATTGGTCCTAAAATCATTCCAAAAAATCCTATTAATTTATATCCTGTATACATTGAAATTATAGTAAATACTGGGTGGATTCCTATATGTTTACTTACTAGTTTTGGCTCTAAAATATTTCTTACTATTCCCATTATTGCCCACAATATAATAATTGCAACTCCAAATCTTATATCTCCATTAATTACTTCTATTATTGCCCAAGGTGCCATTACTGCTCCTGAGCCTAATATTGGCAATGCATCTACAAATGCTATTCCAAGACTTATTAAAAGTGGAAATCCTACATTTAATCCAAACATTTTATATATTGTAAGCCCTACTAGAGATATTAAAAATGTAATAAAAATAAGTGTTGCTTCTGCTTTTATATAATGACCAAGTTTTGTTGCTATTTTATGAATATATTTTGATAAATTTTTAGTCCATATATCTGGCAAGTGATGTTCTAATTGGTCGATTATATATATTTTATCTGTACACATAAAATATAATGAAATTATTACGAAAAATATAGTCATTATTAGATTTGGAATTTTTAATATCCAATCTTTTATATTAACAAGTAAGTTTGTTATCCAACTAGATATAGTATTTATAAGTTCTCCTTGTGAGTTTTGAAGTCCTGTATATAGCTCTGTTGGCAACTTTTCTAAAAGACTACTGTTTTTAGTAATATTATCAACTATATTTTGTATTTTATTTATATATTCTCCTGAATTTGCTAATAAATTTGTTGCCTCATTAAATAGAGTTACTATTCCCCATCCAACAATTGCAACTATTAGCGCTATTGATATACTAATTATTAATATAGAGCTTGCTCGTCTTGTCCATTTGAATTTTTTCATTAATTTTTTTATTAATGGCTCAAAAAAAAGAGCTAACACAAATGATATAAGAAATGGTGTATAAAAAACAGATAATCTTAATATAAATATCAAGAGTATTAGTGTAAGCGCAAGACTGAAAATACGCTTTATTACTTTACTCCAATAATTCATATCTGTAACCATTTTATTCTCCTTTTATGTTAGCTTACTAATATTATATGATTCAGATTTTAAATTATTCAAAAAATTTTATTTTATATAAATATCTTTTTGAGTATATTCGTCTGGAGATAGCCCAACTTTATTTTCCATATACATAGATATAAAAAATGTCAGTACTATAAGTATAAGTCCTACAACTACTGATGCAATATCTATTTCAGTAATTGATAAAATTAATGAGCCTACACTTGTAATTATTGTTCTAAAAACATTATCTGATACGCCTTTTGCAGAATATATGCAAGTTAGTATTTTTTCATTTGTAAAACTATTCAAATATTTTTTTGAAAGTATTTGAGATGTTCCATTCATTGCTCCCATTGTTAGTATAAGCACTATAATTAAAGCAATTTTTATTCCTAATGGAATTGAAAGCAAAGCTAAAATTCCACAGAAGATTAAGCAAAACGAGAACAGTCCTAAAATATTTGTTATAGATTTATTTTTAAATTTCTTATTAAATTTTGTTGCGTTTAATGAGAATATAGCTTTTGATATTTCATATAAAGCATATATCAATGTAACTTCAATTGATGATATTCCAATATCTTGAAGTAATACTAGTTGATAAGTTTCAATTACTGATATTATTCCACAAATCACTCCTACTGCAAGTAATAGAGCACGAAGTCTTTTTGATTTAATTGTAAATTTATATCCTTTTTTCAATTCTTTAACATATTCTTTAAGACTAATATCATCAGACTTTTCTGCTTCTAAATCTCCAAAGTTAAATGACATCATTGTTGCAATAAATGCTGATATCAAGCAAAATGTCATTGGAAGATATGGGTTTATTTTATAAAGCCATCCTGACAATATTGTAGAAACAGCTGAAAATACATAAAATCTTGCCATACCTTTTTTATCTATATTAGTAAATATATCATTTGAATTATCAGATTTCGGAATAGATATAGTTAATAAGTTTGATTCAGATAAACTTTTAAGTGAAAAGCCTATCGCATTAATTAATTGTGCTACAACTAATCCATTAAAGGTTTTAAAAGTCATAAATAATATTATTGATAATATATTAATTATGTTTCCAAGTACAATAGTATTTTTTCTTCCTAATTTGCTTACTATAATACTTGATGGAAATTGCATAAGTACATAAAATATTGCATATAGTGAAGTTGAAAGCAAAATTTGAGAATCTGCTATTCCTTTAATTTCACTAAAAAACATTACTTTTATTCCATAATAAAATAAAAGGTCATATGCAAACATAATATAAGTTGGATACAATTTCATATTTTTTTTAGAAATCTCTCTTTTTTTATCTTCTGTTAATTTCAAGTTAAAAATCTCCTTTAGTTAATATTCAATTAATTTTACAAAACAATATTTTATTTGTCAACCTTCTTCTGGATACGGAGTATCAAAATATGTCTTAGGTTTATTCTTTAAATATTTGCTATATGGGTTAGCATCAACTGGCTTATAACTTGGTTCTTGATTGTTTTGTACTACATAAGGGCTATAAGTTTCTCTGCTAAAATTTGGATAAGGTGGTCTTGGTGGTTTATTGTAATTGTTATTACCAAATATTCTATTTAATATCATTATTTTTATTAAATCTCTAAGAAGTGGATTTTTTCTATTTTGATATCTTGAAACAACATCTACTGTTTCTTCTTTTGCTTGAACATTAGAATTTATTACTTCTTTTGTTTGAATGTTAGAATTACTTACTTCCTTTGTTTGAATATTAGAATTACTTACATTTTTTGCATAATTATTTTGGTTATTCATTGTCTGATTTGAACTAACTGTTTGACTTAAATTTGAATTATTTAATCTATTACTTAAGTTTGTTGTTTGATTTATTTTATTTAATTGATTTAAGTTTGTTACTTGATTTGAATTTACCAATTTTGTATCTGTTATATTTCCTACCTTGTTAGAACTTGTAGTTTCACTTTCATAGACTTGATTATTTTTATTAGTATTATCTTCCGCTTCTAGTGAATCATATATTTCTAATGTCCATTTATCTAAAATAGTTTCATCTAAAGAATTAACATCTTTTCCAACAAGCATTTTATCTACCATTGGTAAAACTACTTTGTATATATCTGGATATAACTCTATAGTGTCATCAAAATTATTTGGCATTGTATTTACTTGTATTGGTTCATAAGTTTTATTTTCGTATGTAGAATAATATTCTGGTGATTTAAAATTTCCTCCTATTACACTTTTAAAATAATCTTCATATATCATAAAATACCTCCTGACATAATTTATGTTTGAAGGTATTTTTTTGATACACGTTTTACAATTATTTTCTATAACAAATTATTCACTTAAAGAATTAACTATTTGCTTAAATTTATCTCCTCTTTCTGCAAAGTTTTTAAACATATCAAAACTTGCACTAGCTGGAGAAAATAATACAATTTCTCCTTCTTCTGCTATTTCTTTTGCTTTTTTTATTACTTCTTCTAATGTAGAACATCTATATATTGGCATTGTTTTAGATTGTCTTTCTAATTCATTTTTAACCGCTGTATCTATTTTTTCAGCAGTATCTCCCATTAGTATAAGTTTTGATACATTATCTACTATTGGCTTTCCAATTGGAGTATAATCTAAATGTTTATCATATCCTCCTGCAATTAACACAATTTTTTCATCAAATGAGTTAAGACCTGCTATTGTTCTAGTTGGGCTTGTTCCTATTGAATCATTATACCATTTTACTCCATTTATTTCTCTTATAAACTCTAGCCTATGTTCAACCCCTGCAAAGTTTTTTATCGTATCAATCATAGTATCTTCTTTGACTAATCCTAGTGTTGCAGATATTGCAGAGCAAGCATTTTCGCAATTGTGTTCTCCTTTTAATAGCATATCTTTTTGTTTTATTAAATGTTTTCTTACTCCATCATCACATATTTTTATTGTTTTATCTTTTTCATCAAAAATTACACCATTATCAAGTATTTCTTTATGACTGAAGAAACGTACCTTTCCCGGAGCATCTTTATAAAATTCTTTAGTTATTTCATTATCTTTATTAATTACTAAAATTCCATCTTCATTTTGATGTAAATAAATATTCTTTTTGCTATCAATATACTCCTGATAATCTTTATGAACATTTAAATGATTTGGAGTAATATTTGTTACAATGGAAATTTGAGGACTTATTTTCATATCAACTAATTGGAAACTACTTAGTTCTAGAACCACATAATCTTCTGGTCTCATATCCTTGATTTGAGTAAAAAGTGGAGTTCCTATATTTCCACCTAAAAAACATTTATAACCAGCACTTTTTAGTAATTCATAAACTAAAGTTGTTGTAGTTGTTTTTCCATCACTTCCAGTTATACCAACAATATGGCTAGGAGATAACTCTAAAACTTTTTCTATCTCAGATGTAAGAATTGCTCCTCTTTCTACTTCTTTTTCTATTTCTGGAGTGCTTGGCATACAAGATGGTGAGCGAAATATGTAATCAAATCCAATTAAGTTTTTTAAAGCATCTTTTCCAAAATATCCTCTTATATTCTTATCTTTTAAGTCATCTAATATATTACTTTCAATTTTTTCTTCTTCCCTATTATCGAAAACAGTAATTGATGAACCTAATTTTTTAAAATAATCAATTAATGGCAAATTGCTTACTCCCAATCCAATAATTGCAACTCTTTTGTTAGAAATCATTTTATTAAATTCATCTAATTTAGTATTAGTATATGTATCCATTTACTTCCTCTTTTCATTAAAATTTTATACAATATTTTTTTCTTTTAAAATATTTAATACTTTAATAGCAGATTCTTTTGCTGATTTGCATTCTGTTAAATCTATTTTCTCTGTAATATCACTTACATTGTTAAATCCTGCTTTTTCGTGAATGTTATCTCTTTGTTCAATTATATTTTTAACTTCTTCTAATGAATATTTTCCATTATATTCATTAAATCTTCTTTGTATTCTAACATCTAATGATGCAGTTATAAATAAATGTATATTCATTTCTGGATATATTTGTATTAAGTTTCTTCCCGAAACAATCAAATTAAAGTTTTTTCTATATTCTTCTATAATATTTCTTGCAAATAAAAATAGATTTTTATTATCATTTGTACTTGCAAATTTAGATACTCCAATAGCATTGTCCATTGTTTCAATTTTGTTTTCATCTATTTTTTCATTGTCAATATAAATTTGTGTAATTCCATTTTCTATTTTAAATTCAACTTTAAGTTTTTTCATAAGTTCAAATGGATCTATTTTAGAATTAGACAAATCTATTTTATTTTTTGCAATAGCATAAATTATTCCTCTATAAATATATCCTGCATCTATATATATAGTATTCGGTATCAATTTAATAAGTTCTTTGCACATTGAAGTTTTTCCTGAAGATACCATTCCTTCAACACCAATAACAAAATTTTTATCACTCATAAGTAACTCCTTTTTTTGTGATTATATACTAAATATATTATTTATGCAATAAACTTATTTTTTATTAAAACAATTTTTATATGTATAATTTTTTTATTTTTGGTAATAAATAAGTTATAACGAATGGAGGTGCTTTAAGTATGTCAAATGATTCAAAAAAATCAAACAATAACAATAAGAGCAATAATAATAATAACAATCAAAAAAATAACCAAAATAACAGCAACAATCAAAATTTAAACAAATAATTAAGTAAAATATTTATTTATCATAATAACCTAGATTGCTAAAATCTAGGTTATTATCAGCATTTGTATTGTATTTTCAATAATTTTATGTTATAATATAATTTACATTAGGTCTTTTCCAATGTTTTTATAAAGGCTTTTTATGCTTTCTTTTGTAACTTATTAAAACAATTTCACTTTATTACCAGAAAGGAAGGTAAAAAATATGTTAAATGCTTTTGTTGTTGGATGTAATGGACGGATGGGAAAGCTTGTCTGCCTGACATCCGGACACTTTTTTAAAAAGAGTTTAAACAACATATTTGTCGTCTAAACTCTTTCTCTTTTTATTTTTT
>CANQYG010000088.1 GCA_947628015.1 uncultured Clostridia bacterium | reverse complement strand
AAACAAATGAAATGTAAGGAAATACAAGAAAAGATTAAATTGCAATTAATAAGTAAGAAAAAAGTACAAAAATTAAAAGAAAGAGGTATAACATTAATAGCACTTGTAGTGACAATAATAATACTGTTGATTTTAGCAGGAGTAACATTAAATATGGCACTTTCTGGAGAGGGCTTATTCAGTAGAGCGAGGCAAGCAGCAGATGAATATAATAAAAAAGCAATAGAGGAAAAATTACAACTAATGTATGCAGAAAAAATAATGGAGGATAGCGAAAACAATTTAAACGGAAATCCAGATGTCACAGATTTATTAGAAGAAACAATAGAAGGCCAAATTACTGATAAAGATATAGAAGAATTTAATAAATATTTAGGACCATTCGGAGATAAAATCGTTTCTATATCTGATGTAGATGATTTTGCAAAAATAGGAAATGATGAAAAAAATTATCCACTAGATGGGATATATGTTCAAACACAAGACTTAAATATAACTTCGCATACTCCAATAGGAACAGAAGAAAGTCCATTTACAGGAATATATAATGGAAATGGATATAAAATAAAAAATCCGAAATTTAAGGTGTCAGATGATTCTTATGAAGATTGTGGACTATTTGGATATAGTACAGGAACAATAAAGAAGGTGGAAATAGTTGTTGATGATGACAAAAAATTAGATTTAAAAGGATATAAAGCAGGTGCAATAGTTCGGAAATAATGATGGAGGATTAGTTGAAGAATGTTCTTTTTCAGGAGAACTTGATTGTAGTTCGAGATTTTGTCGGTGGAATATGTGGTTGGAATAGTGGTACTATTAGAGAGTGTTATACGAGAGGAGTTATAAATGATACTGCGACTCAAAAAAAAGATGAATATTCACCTAGAGCAGGAGGTATATGTGGACGTAGCGAGAGTGGAAATATTGTGTTAAGTTATAATAAGGCAAATGTGAAGATGTCAGCAAATATGTATGATCCGGGAGTGGGAGGTATTTGTGGATACACTGTAGGTGGTGAAGTTTTGAATTGTTATAATAGAGGTTCTTTAAGTTTAACATTTGATCCTAGTAATCTTGAAGTTATTTCTTGCTTACAACTTGGCGGAATAGTTAGTCAGGAGACATATGATACGAGAATTTTTCATTGCTACACAACTGGAAATTTTTCAATTAATGACTCGGGTGCAGAGGTGATTGATAGAAGTGGAGCAGTTTTACGGAGATTTGATAAATGCTTCTGATTCTTATGGAATTTCAGAAAATTTTTATTTACCGATAGATAAATATAATGGGATTGGCGCTGTCGATGGTGGTTTGAAGAGAACAGAAGAACAATTACCAAAACCTATAGAGGATGAAGATAAACTATTAAGGAAGTTAGGAAGTCCATTTGTAGAAGATTCAAGTTATAATAATAATGGATATCCTATTCTAGATTGGGAAAAATGATAATAAATTTATTAAGAGAAATTAAACTATATTATTACATAATAAAAAGAGGTGGAGTGTAAAATTTAATGTAAAAAATCCATAATGTCATTTTTCTGTCATTTGTTTTTAATATAATGTAAATGGTAAATCAATAAGAGTATTCTAGGTTTTATAAAAATCTAGAATACTTTACACAACAAAGAAAAGAGGATGATATTAAAATGGAGATATTAAGAGTTGAAAACTTAGTTAAAACTTATGGAAAAGGAGAAAACAAAGTAAAAGCTGTTGATGACATTTCTTTCTCAGTAGAAAAAGGAGAATTAGTTGCAATAGTTGGAGCAAGTGGTAGTGGCAAGTCTACTATACTACATCTGTTAGGAGGAGTAGACAGACCAACATCAGGAAAAGTTTATATAGATGGTAAAGATATATATTCTTTGAGTAATGATAACTTAGCTATATTTAGAAGAAGACAAGTAGGAATTATTTATCAGTTTTATAATTTAATACCAATTTTAAATGTAAAGGAAAACATAACTCTTCCTTGTGATTTAGATGGCCAACATATTGAAAAAGAAAGACTAGATAATTTATTAAAAACACTTGGATTAGAAAATAGAGCTAATCACTTACCAAATGAGCTATCTCGGAGGTCAGCAACAAAGAGTTTCTATAGGAAGAGCTATGATAAATAATCCAGCTATAATTTTAGCAGATGAACCAACAGGAAATTTAGACTCAAAAGCAAGTGATGAAATAGTATCTTTATTAAAACTTTCAAATAAAAAATATAATCAAACCGTAATAATAATTACTCACGATTTAGAAATTGCAAAACAAGCTGATAGGGTAATAACAATAGAAGACGGAAAGATTATAGGAGACGAAAGGAATTAATGAAGATGAATATTTTAAATAAATTTACATTAAAGTCATTAAGCAAAAACAAAAAAAGAACTATTGTTACAATCATTGGAGTTGCACTATCGGCAGCACTTATTTGTGCAGTAGCAGGAATGCTTATGAGCTTTAAGAAAACTTTAATAGATACAACAATAGAAAGTAGAGGAAATTATCATATAAGATTTGAAAATGTTCCAAACGAAGAACTTAAATACATTGAAAATAATCAAAATGTAAAAAATTATTTTTATAGTAGATCATTGGGATATAGTTATTTAGAAAATAGTCAAAACGAAAATAAACCATACTTATATTTATTAGGATTAGATGATTATGCAATCGATAATTCAGGTCTAAAGCTTATAAATGGAAGAATGCCAGAAAACGAAAATGAAATAGCTTTATCAGAGCATATTATGAGTAATGGAAGAGTTGAATTTAAGATTGGAGATACTATTACTTTAAATGTAGGAAAAAGAGTGACTCAAGATGGTTATGAATTAGACCAATCAAATCCTTATAATGTATTAGATATTTCTGAAACAGGAGCAGATGACGACAGAATTGATGAAAAAATAATAGATACAAAACAAAAAGAATATAAAATAGTAGGATTTATTCAAAGACCAAATTATGATACAATAGAGCCTTTTTCAGCGCCCGGATATACAATTATAACTCGTCTTACAAAAGAGCAAATTTTACAAGGTGAAAGTGCAAATATTTCAGTTTGCTTAAAGAATCCAGGAAATAGAACAGAGGTAGAAAATTTTGAAAAAAGCATTATAAATACAATAAAAGAAGATACAGGAAAAGAAATAGAAATTAATAAAAACACAGATTTACTACGATATGAGGGAAATTTAAGTGATACTTCACTTGCAACTTTATATGCAATAGTAGGAATAGTTATAGCAATAATTGTAGTAAGTAGTGTATTTGTAATAAGAAATAGTTTTAGCATATCAGTTTCAGAAAAAACAAAGCAATATGGTATGATGTCAAGTATTGGAGCAACTTCAAAACAAATAAGAAAAAGTGTGTTATTTGAAGCTTTATTTATAGGTATTATAGGAATTCCACTTGGAATAATTTTGGGAATAATAGCAACTGCTATTTTGGTATGGCTACTAAATTTTCTTATGAAAGGTCTTCTTACAGATGAAGGTAGTTTAATGGTATATGCTCTTCCAGCCGAAGCAATATTAATTACTGTTATAATGTCAGGAATAACGATATTCTTATCTGCAATAATTCCAGCAATAAGAGCATCAAGAATAACACCAATAGAAGCAATAAGAGAAAGCAAAGATATAAAAATAAAAGCTAAAAAAGTAAAAACAAAAAAAATTACTAAAAAAATATTTGGAATAGGTGGAGTAATAGCTGCCAAAAACTTAAAGAGAAGTAGAAAAAAATATAGAACAACAGTTGTTTCTTTAGTAGTTAGTATTACTATATTTATAGCACTATCATCATTTCTACAAGATGGTATGAAAATGACAGGATATTATTACAACGACTATGGATACAACATAGGAATATTGATAAATTCATCCAAAGAAACCAAAGAGGCAAATAAAGAAAAATTAGAAATATATAATGAAATCATAAAAGACTTTAATTTGACAGATTATAGTTACAGCTATGAAAGAGATGGAAAAATAGACATAAATAAGTATGGTTCTAAAGAAAACAAAGAATATATACAAAAGCAAAATAGAGCAGATTTAGAAGAAAATGATGGAAGTATATTAGAAGATAATAATGATCCTATACAAATAGTAAAATTAGAAAAAAATTATTTTAGTAGATATTTAAAAGAACTTGGAGTAAAAGAAACAAAAGACACAGCAATATTAACAGATGAATTTATGTATGGAGTGCAAGATAATCCAAATAGAGTAATAAGGCTTTATAATATCAAAGATGGAGACAATATAAATATAACGACAGATGAAGGAGAAAAAAATCTTACAATAACAAAAGTTACAAATAAAGTACCAATGGGATATTATAGTTCTTCATCAGTAGGCTATATATATGTATCAGAAGAATCAGACTTAATAAGTAATGATATATGTTATTTAGACAGATTATTGATAAATGCAGAAGAACCAAATAAGCTAGAATCAAGCCTTATAGATAGAAAAAAAGAAGATGTAAGATATTCAGAGATGTCTATAAATAATATTGAACAAAATCTTGAAGCAGAAAGAAGAGTAATACTTATAATATCTATATTCTTATATGGATTTATAACAGTAATTACATTAATAGGAGTTACTAACATATTTAATACAATAACAACAAATATGATTTTAAGAAGTAAAGAATTTGCAATGCTAAAATCAATTGGGATGACTAAAAAAGAATTTAACAAAATGATAATTTTAGAAAGTATAATGTATGGAACAAAATCTCTTGCAATAGGAATTCCATTAGGACTTGGTTTATCTTATGCAATATATCGCTCGTATGCAAATAGCATAGAATTTGGATTTATTATACCAGTAATGCCAATAATTATATCTATTATATTTGTATTTGTAATAGTAGGCTTAACAATGAGATATTCACTTGGAAAAATAAATAAACAAAATATTGTAGAAACAATAAGAAATGATAATATTTAACCAAAAAAGCTAGTAAATACTAGCTTTTTGTGATAAAATAAGTAAAAAATAAAGGAAAATTATGAAAAATAGATTATTATTAGTTGAAGATAATGAAATTATAATAAAAGGATTAAAATATACTTTAGAACAAGAAAATTTTGAAATAGATATAGTTAAATCAGAAGAAGATGCAGAAGATTTACTTGATAAAAAAGAATTTGATTTAGTTATTTTAGATATAATGCTTCCAGATGGTAATGGTTTTGATTTATGCAAATATATTAAAAAGGAAAAAGAATATCCAGTAATTTTTTTAACAGCAAAAGATGAGGAAAGAGATGTTGTGCTTGGATTTGATTTAGGAGCAGATGACTATATTATAAAACCATTTAGAAATAGAGAGCTAGTATCTAGAATTCAAAATGTGCTAAGAAGATATGGCAAAGATAAGAAGGAATTAGTTTGCAAAAATATAAAGGTTAATTTAGATACAAAAACAGTTTTTGTAAATGATAAAGAAGTTATATTTACGGCCCTAGAATATAAAATTTTAGTTCTTCTATTGCAAAATAAAGGAAAAACTATTACTAGAGAAAAAATTTTAGATAAGATATGGGATATAGCAGGTAACATAGTAAATGATAATACTTTAACAGTTTATATAAAAAGAGTAAGAGCAAAATTAGGCTCAGAAGACATAATAAAAACAGTTAAAGGAATTGGCTATAGAATTGAATAAGACAAAATAAAATGGAGCAATAGTGATATGAAAATTACTAAAAAGAATATAAAAAAAATAATTTTTCCAAGTATAATAGTTATTTTTATATTTATAGCTATATTTTTAAGTGTTTCAAAAAAACAATATAACGAACTTAATGAAATTTATAATAGCAATATAGAACAAATAATAGGAAAAATAAAAGAAACTTATCCAGATTTAGATGAAAAAGACATAATAGAAATTTTGCAAAATAAAGATTATAAAAAAGAAGGACAAGAATTTTTTGAAAAATATGGATACAATGAAGATATGCAATATATTGAAAGTTTAAATAAAAAAATTCAAGTAAATATAATAATAAATGTAGTAATTATTATAGTGTTTGGAATATGCATAATATATGTATGTTTAAAATATGTAGCTAATCAAAATGAGCAAATTGAAGAAATAAATTTATATTTAAAGAAAGTAAATAATGGAAATTATAAACTAAAAATAGAAGAAAATTCTGAAGATGAACTATCAAAATTAAGAAATGAACTATATAAAACAACTATTCTTTTAAGAGAAGCGGCAGAAAATAGTAAAAAAGAAAGTGAAAACTTGAGCAAGGCTTTAGAAGATATTTCACATCAGCTAAAAACTCCAATTACCTCAATTAGAATTATGATAGATAATATATTTGAAAATCCAGATATGAATGAAGAAACAAGAGAAGATTTTTTGAAAACAATCAGCAAGCAAGTAGATTGGATTTCTTCACTTGTAATATCATTACTTAAGCTTGCTAAGCTGGATTCTGGTACAATTATAATGAAGGATGATACTATAAGTGCGGAAAAATTAATTAATGATGCAATAGAAAATCTTTCAATAATTTTAGATATTAAAAATATAAAAATAGAAAAAGATATTCCTAATAATTCTGATTTTATAGCAGATTATAAATGGCAATTAGAAGCAATCACTAATATAATAAAAAATTCTATAGAGCATAGCAACGAAAACTCTAAAATAGATATAAAAGTGGAAAATTCTTCTGTAATGTTAAAAATAATAATAAAGGACTATGGAGAAGGTATTTCAAAAAAAGATATAAATCATATATTTCAAAGATTTTATAAGACTAAAAATGCATCTTCTGATAGTGTTGGAATTGGATTAGCTTTAGCAAAAACAATTATTGAAAAAGATAATGGGTATATATCAGTTACATCAAAAGAAGGAAAAGGAACAACATTTACAATTAAATATATGAATAAAAGAACAAAAATCTCTTGAATAAAATATAATTATTTAGACCAACTATAAAATGTCAATATTTTTTTGAAAAAAATAAAAAAATTTTTTGAATTAATTTTTGGCACGACAAA
>CANQYG010000087.1 GCA_947628015.1 uncultured Clostridia bacterium | reverse complement strand
TGCATTTTAAAAATAAGCGAGCCTTCCTATTTCTAAGAAAGCCCGTTATTTTTTATTTAAAAGTATTATCTTGTAACAGATGAAGTATATTATTTTCTAAAAATTATTGTAATTTATTATAAATATGATAAAATAAGCAAAGACTAACTTTTATAATCTCCTTTTGGAGTTAAGCATAGATAACAAGTAAACAACACAATGAATAGTGGAGGAGGAAAAAAATAATAGTGGTTTGCAAAGTTTTGCTCACTACTATTATTTTTGTTATCAATTGTGTTTTCAAATAGTGTTGAGTGAAATTTTTAAAGATATAGACTTTTTTTATATATTATATGTTATAATAAATATATACTTTTATTGTAAAGGAGAAAAATAATGGAAAATGATAATATAAATGGAAAAGAAGCTTTATTAAGAGATACATTTTTAGAAGCAGAAAAAGAATATTTAGAAGAATTAATAAAAAGACCTATATATAAACATTTTATAGAAAAAATAAGCTTAAATAATGCAAAAGATTTGTATTTGCAAGCTATTAAAAGAATAAATGATATTGAAACAGGTAGAGTAAAAGGAGAAAATTTGGTAAAGGTTGAAACAGAGATTACTTTGTTACTAGCATCAATTCAAGATTGTGTAAGAAAAAAAGTGAAAGAAAGACTAAGAGAAAGAGGAGAAGATTATGAAATATAAAAAGATATAATATTTGATTTTTTATGTAAAGTGTAGTATAATATAGTTATTATTCGTTGGTGCAGCGAAATATAATAAATGTACCCTTTAGTGATTGTTACTGAATATAAAGTAACGAGCTGAAAGATTAGGAGGGCTACTATGGTAAAACACTATGTTGAGTATCTTTATCCTGGAAACATTACTAATCAAACTTCTGTCAGCGAGATTGCTAGGCGGGGAGCAAAGAACATAAAACTTTCAGATGACTGTATCGGTTTTCGTTTCTTTGATAAAACTGTAACAGTTGTAGATGGTGAAGTTCTTAAAGGCGAAAAAAGAAATGTTTCTGGCTGGTATTATCGAGGCAAAAAAATGACTCTTCAGCAAGCTAAGACGGATTATGGAAAAGACTTTAAAACTCAGATTATACTTTCTAACATTGAAGATCTCGGCTATAATACAATTGTTAAAACCAAATTTGGTGATTTTTTACCTTTAAAAAAAGAAGACAAAATCTTAACCTAATCTAAAAAGAAACCTCTTTGTGAGGTTTCTTTTTTTAGGTTATTTTAATTTAAACTCATTTCACAATATTTACAACGATATACTCGATTTTCTTTATCTGTAAGTAAGAATATTTGATCTAAATTTTTTTCTACTGAAGTAATACATCTTGGATTTTGACATTTTGCAATATTTATAATCTTTTCTGGCAATTTTACTTTATATTTGTCTATTAACTTATAATCTTTTATGATATTAATTGTTGCATTTGGTTCAATAAATCCAATCATATCCATATTAATTTCAATATTTTTATCCAACTTTATGATATCTTTCCTTCCCATTTTTTCACTTCTAGCATTTGTAATAATAGCAACAGAACAATCTAAACTATTTAAGTTTAATGCTTCATATATTTTCATTGCCATTTTAGCTTGAATGTGGTCAATTACAATTCCATCTTTTATACTATCAATATTCATTATTTAACCTCCAATAATTTTAAAATAAGTGCCATTCTAATGTATTTACCATATTCGGCTTGTTTAAAATAGCAAGCTCTTTTATCATCATCTACATCTGTTGAAATCTCATTTACTCTAGGTAATGGATGCATAATACATAAATCGTCTTTAGCATTTACTAATTTATCTTTATTTAAAATATAGTAATCTTTTAATCTAACATAATCATCTTCATTGAAGAATCTTTCTCTTTGAACTCTTGTCATATATAGTACATCTAATTTATCCATATATTCTTCAATATCGTTTGTTTCAAAATATTCAATGTTATTTTTTTCTAATATATCTTTTTTGATATATTCTGGAATAACAAGTTCTTTAGGTGAAATTAAGATAAACTTGATATTTTTATATCTTGACATTGCTGTAATTAGTGAATGAACAGTTCTACCAAATTTTAAGTCTCCACAAAGTCCAATTGTTAAGTTGTCTAATCTATTTTTTTCACAATTAATAGTTAATAAATCTGTTAATGTCTGTGTAGGGTGGTTATGTCCGCCATCTCCTGCATTTATAATAGGTATTATTGATTTCATTGAAGCAACTAATGGAGCTCCTTCTTTCGGATGTCTCATTGCTATAATGTCACAATATCCTCCAACCACTCTTATGGTATCAGCTACGCTTTCTCCTTTTGATACAGAACTAGATGATGCTTCAGAAAATCCTATTACATTTCCTCCTAAGTCAAGCATTGCCGCTTCAAAACTTAGCCTTGTTCTTGTACTTGGCTCAAAAAATAAAGTAGCTATTTTCTTACCATCACATTTATGAGAATATTTTTCTTTGTTTGTGATGATATCTTTAGCTACTTTTATTAAGTCATCAATTTCTTGTACTGATAAATCTTTAATATCAATTAGATGTTTCATTTACTACTCCTTTAAAAAATGAATTAGTAATATTTATTACCTTATTATTTTTATCAAAAAGAGGGAAAACTTGTCAATAGTTTTAGACAGAGTATTAAAAATATTTGCAATTTTATGTAAAATAGTGTATAATATAATTATTGTACTTTTTTTCCACTTTTCACTAATTAGTGAGAGATTCTTACCTCTACTATTTAGTTTTACATATAAAATTTTAGTTGTAAAAATAAGGAGGTCATACTATGTTAGAATATTTTAAAATTGATTTAATTTTTTACGGAATTGAGCTGATATTTATTGCAATGCTTGTGGTTTTTTGTATCTATAAAGAAAACAAAAGAACCTCAGCAATTATACGGTTAATAGCATCATCGATTCTGGCTATTATTTTCATTATGCGCTTAATAATACAAATTAAAATGAATCAACCATATTTTAAACGACTCTTTTTTATTTTGATTATAATAGTCTGGTGCGCAAACATAATACGTGAAAAAAATATTCTCAATAGTAAAGACAAAAACTAAAAATGCTACAATAAAAAGAAATCTTAGAAATAGGGTTTCTTTTTATTTGCAATTTTATGTAAAATGATGTATAATATTATTTGTAACATTGTTAATGTACCTTTGAAAAAGTAAACTTTCGGAGGTGCAAACCTCTTGATAATAATTTAAAAGGAGGAAAGAAAATGAAAGCAAGTAGGAGCAAAAGAGTTGTAAAAAGGCTGATTGAAATATCTCTCAGTATCGAAGAGGCTGATAAAGTGATTAGTGAAAATTATGACTTTGCAAGCATTCGGGAAAAACTTGATTTTCTAAAAGAGCTTTTTAGCATAAACACTGGTGAGACAGAAGAAAATCAATCAGACGAAAATACTTACTGGAAAGTGTTAAAAACAATCGTTGAAACTTAAATTATGCTTTCGTAAATAAAGAGATTAAAGATTAACAAATTAAGTTATCTTTAACTCTTTATTTTTTTTATAATATTTATTGCAAAACCGCATAAAATGTGGTATAATTAATTTTACAATGAGTAATATCTCATGTTTGTTGAAGGTACTATTTACTAAATGTGTCTAAGGAGGAATTTATATGCAAAAAGATGTAACATTGGTACCAAAAAGCAAATGTCCAATGGATGTTTTAGCAGAGTTAGGAGAACGGACGAAAAATTCATGGATTTTCTTGCATGATGATGTTGTAAAAATTCTTAAAGCTTCTTGTGACAAATCGTATATTTATGCAGATTGCATAAGATTTTTCTGGGATGCTACAGAAGAATATCCAACAACAAGCATTTGTGTTTGGGAGAATGAAATAGGATGTTGGAAAACCGTTACAGACATTAATGCGTCCGATATTTCATTTGAAAGAAAGGCCGATGATCCAGATGAAATATTTTTCATTAAAATGGACAAATAATTTGCTTTAAAAAGAACCTCGAAAGAGGTTTCTTTTTATGTAAGTAAAAAAATTTAAAATTAGTATTGACAACTTTACATAATTGTGCTAAAATAAAATTACATTAAATTTGAAAGGAGAGATGGATATGCGGATTTGTATTGTCCGGTGTTGTATCCAAAACTTGAAATTAAGGTCTCCGCCCTAAGAAAAGAAATCTTAGTTTATATTTATTTATTATTTTAGGCGATTTTAGGCGGAAAATTTATTATGAATAAAATTCGGATAGCTAGATCACCCCCTCCGTAGTAAATTAATACGGAAATTGCTTCAATTGCCTTTTTAAAAACTGAATATGGTGGGAACAAATTAATTTAATCGTAACTTAAAAAAACAGATTCGGCTGAGAGGAGATATTTTATCTCCTCTTAGTTTTTTGTTGTCATATATCTTGAAAAAATAATAAAAGTATTGTATGATAAATAGGAGGAGAAAAATTATGAAACAAAAATTTTTAAAAGATTTAGGAATAGATATTGATGACGAAACAGAAGATTTATTGAACCAATTTGATTTAAATGGATTTTTAGATCAAGTAAGTGATAATAGATTAAAAGAAAAAGATAAGATAATTAATGATTTGCAAAATAAAGAAGAAGATAAAAAGGAAGATTAATGGATATTCCAATTAAAAAAAATGATGAATTAGATGTAGAAATAATCGATTATGGTGTAGATGGAGAAGGTATAGCAAAAATAAATGGCTATACCATTTTTGTAATGGGAGCATTAAAAAATGAAAAGGTAAAAGTGCACATTACTAAAGTACAGAAAGATTATGCATTTGCTAAGATAATAAAAATATTAACTCCATCAGATAAAAGAAAAGAATCAAATTGTGAAACATATAAAAGATGTGGTGGTTGTAACTTAAGACATATTGATTATGAGGAAACATTGAAAATAAAACAAGAAAAAGTACAAAATTTAGTAAATAAAATGCTAACAAATAAGATTGAAGTTTGTAGTACAATAGGAATGAAAAATCCTATACATTATAGAAATAAAGCAATTTATCCAATAAGCCAAGATAAAAAAGTTGGAATTTTTGCACAGAGAAGTCATGAAATAATACCAATTTCTAAATGTATGATTCAAACTGAAATTTCACAAGAAATTGCAAAATACATTGTCGAAAATTGGAAAGATACTATTTATGATGAGAAAACTAAAAAAGGTCTTCTTCGTAATATTATGATAAGAGAAGGCTTTAATACTAAAGAAGTAATGTGTGTATTAGTTCAAAATGGTGAAAAAACTTATGATTATAAAGATTTAATAAAAAGATTTCCTCAAATAAAAACTATAATAATTAATGTAAATAAAAAAGATACAAATGTTGTGCTATCAAAAGAAAATATAGTTATTTATGGAAATGGATTTATTACTGATATATTGGGAGATTATAAATTTAAAATTTCTCCAAACTCATTTTATCAAATTAATCCTATACAAACAGAAATTTTATATAATTTAGCAATAAAAAAAGCAGATTTAAAAAAAGATGATATAGTGTGCGATTTATATTGTGGAATAGGAACAATTGGAATATTTGCATCAAAATATGTAAAAAAAGTTTATGGAATTGAGATTGTAGAAGAAGCAATTAAAGATGCAAATGAGAATTTAAAATTAAATAATATAGAAAATGTTGAGTTTATTGTAGGTGATACTGAAAAAGCTTTTGATAAACTATTAAAAAATAATGTTAAACCAAATGTAGTATTTGTAGATCCACCAAGAAAAGGGTTAGATGCAACAACAATAGAGAACCTTTGTAATTTAAAATTAGAAAGACTTATATATATTAGTTGCAATCCAGCTACATTAATGAGAGATTTACAAAAACTAGAAAAGATTTACAATGTAAATTCTATAACTCCTGTTGATAATTTTTGTTATACATCACATGTTGAGTGTATTACTAGTTTACATTTAAAATAATAGAAAATGTCTAGATTAAGTTCTAGGCTTTTTATTATGAAAAAATAATTTTTATCTAAAAATACTTGAACAATAAACAAATGTTTGATACAATTATCAAAAATTAAAAATGGGAGATGATAGTATTGAGTAATTTACAAGCAAAAGAATATAAAAATTTTGAAGAAATAAAAAGGATTAGAGAAGATGGAACAGAGTATTGGAATGCAAGAGAGTTAAGTGAAGTTTTACAATATAAGAAATGGGAAAATTTTTCAAAAGTAATAGACAGAGCAAAATTAGCATGTAACAATAGTGGATTGGAAATTCAAGACCATTTTCCTGAGGTCAGGAAAATGGTTGAAATAGGGAGCAATACACTAAGAGAGTTGTTAGATTATGAATTATCGAGATATGCTTGTTATTTAATTGTACAAAATGGTGATCCAAGAAAAGAAATTATTGCTTTAGGACAAACTTATTTTGCAATTCAAACTAGAAGACAAGAAGTTGCTGATTATTTTAATCAATTAGATGAAGATAATAAAAGATTAGTAATTCGTGGGGATATAAAACAATGGAACCAAATGCTGTTGGAGGCAGCACATAATGCAGGTGTAATAACAAATGAGGAGTATGCAGAATTTCAAAATGCAGGCTATATGGGATTATATGGTGGATTGACAGTAGATGACATACATAAAAGAAAAAAGTTAAAAGATAATGAAAAAATATTGGATTTTATGGGAAGTACAGAATTAATTGCTAATCTATTTAGAATATCACAAACAGAAGAAAAACTAAAAAAAGATAAGATACATAGCTGTAGTAAAGCAACTTCAACTCATTATGAAGTTGGAACAAAGGTAAGAAAAGCAATAGAAGATATTGGAGGAACGATGCCAGAAGATTTACCAACACCAAAAAAGAATATTAAACAAGTAGAAAGAGAACAATTAAAGAGACTAAAGGACAATAAAACAAAATTAATGTTAGACGAGTAAAATTAGAAATGTAGAATTATTATTGCTACTACTTGTAAAAATATAGAAAATATGTTAAAATACTAATATTCCATTTGTATATAAAATAAAA
>CANQYG010000086.1 GCA_947628015.1 uncultured Clostridia bacterium | reverse complement strand
AGAAAAATGTCTAAGTCTTTAGGAAATGGTGTATCACCAATAGATGTATCAAATAAATATGGTGCAGATATATTAAGACTTTGGGCTTTATCTTCAGATTATTCAATGGATGTAAACTTATCAGATGATATATTAAAAGGAATTTCAGATGTATATAGAAAAATAAGAAATACAGCAAGATTTATTTTAGGAAATACATCAGATTTTGACCCAGACAAAGATATGGTAGAATATGATAATTTACAAGAAATTGATAAATGGGCACTTACAAGACTTAATAAATTGATAAAAGATTGTATAAAAGATTATGATAATTATGAATTTGGAAATTGTTATCATGATATAAATCAATTCTGTGTAGTTGATATGAGTAGTTTTTACTTAGATATTATAAAAGATAGATTATATACAGAAAAAGCAGATTCAACTGCAAGAAGAGCAGCACAAACTGCAATGTATTATATTTTAGATAGTTTAGTAAAAATATTAACTCCAATGATATCATTTACTGCAGAGGAAATTTGGAAATCAATGAGACATACAAAAGAAGAAAATGTAGAAAGTCCAATGCTTACAGATTATCCAAAACCAAATGAAAAATGGGATAATGAAGAACTTTCTAAAAAATGGGAAGAAATCATAAAAGTAAAAGATATAGTTGCAAAAGAGCTAGAGCTAAAGAGAGCTGAGAAAGTAATAGGAAATTCTCTTGATGCAAAGGTTACAATTTATGCTGAGGCAGATGAATATAAATTCTTGAAAGAGAATGAAGAACTTCTAAAAACAGTTTTAATAGTATCAGGATTAAAAATAGAAGAAAATAATAGAAAACAAGAAATAAAACTTGGAGTAAAAGTGGAACACGCAGACGGTGAAAAATGTGAAAGATGTTGGATGTATGATGAACATACTGAAGAGGGACTTTGTCCAAGATGCAAAAATGTTTTAAAATAAAAAATAATAAAAAGGAAATAAAGCCATGAAAGCCTTGAGAGAGTACACACACACACACACACACACACGGGTATTATTTAAAAAATAAGAAAATATTAGAAAATTTAGTAATATATTTTATATTTACAATTATTAGTGTACTGCAAATTATATTAATATTTAACAACAATGTATGGGGAGATGAAGCTTTTACAATGCTACATGTAAAAGAGGACTGGGCTACACTTTGGAATGTACTGGTTAATGATGTCCATCCTCCTCTGTACTATATTATACTTAAAATAATTATGAGTATATTTGGTTACAATTTGCAAGTTGCTAAAATTGTATCATTAATGCCAATATTTATATTAAATATTTACATTATAAATAAAGCTTTGAAATCAGAAAAAAGTGTAAATATACAAAAAGATGTATTATTAATACTCTTTCTATTAGTTTCAAACTTAACATCTAATTATTTATATATTGGACTAGAAGTAAGAATGTATTCATGGGCATCATTTTTTGTTACAATGAGTGGGATATATGCTTATAAATTATATAATGAAATAAGTAAGAAAAATATTGCAATTTTTATAATTATGGGATTAGGAGCAGCATTAACTCATTATTATGCACTAATAATGGAGATAGTTATATATTTATTATTATTTATATTATTATTAATAAAAAATAAGAAAAATATTAAATATGTACTAATAATATCATTTTTTACTGTATTAGGATATTTATGGTGGGTTCCAATTGGAATAAAACAATTTTTTAAAACACAGAAATATTATTGGATTAAATTTGAGCCAAAAGATATATTAAATTATATAAAAGATATAATAGGTTTAAAAATGAATAAATACGTTATACTTATAATGCTTTTATTTGTTGCTATTGTAATTGTTAATGTAATATACAAATTGGTAAAGAAAAAGTACAAAAAAGAAGAGAAGAAAAATATAATATTTTCAATTTATTGTATTATTTTACCATTTATAATTATATTTACAGGAACTTTGTTTAATATATTTTTAGAACCTATATTTGTTTCTAGATATATGTTGCCTTCGGTTACTTTGTTTTGGATAGGAATAATTAACTTATTAAATTATATAGATTATAAGAAAACATTTACTTTTATATTTAGTATTATTACTATATGTTTAGCAACAAGAGGATATATAAAAGGATACAGAAATGAAATGAAGACAGGTACATCTAAAATTGTACAATATATAAATCAAAATGTAAGTCAGAATGATATATTAGCTAGCAATATAAACCATTTAAATTGGACTGTTTTGGAATATTACTTTCCAAATAATAAAATAAAGGAAGAAAAAAATATAGAGCTTAATCAAAATAATATAATTTGGCTATTAGAAGATTTTGATACAACTTTAAATAAAGAAATATATGAAAAAGAAGGATATAATGTAGAATATATATTTGAAGGAAACTTTGACAATCAGTATTATTTCAAGTTATATAAAATATATAGATAATCTAATATGAGTTACAAAAAAGTCAGGTAGTTTGATTCACTATCTGGCTTTGACTATGTGTTAAAATTAAGCTAAAAGTATTGAAAGTATAAGAATTTTCTGGTAAAATAGATTGGTAAAATAAAAAAATATAAAAAGGAACAAAAATGGAATTAAGTGAATTTAATTATGATTTGCCTCAAGAACTTATTGCACAAGTACCAATAAAAGATAGAGACGAATCAAGACTTTTAGTTTTAGATAGAAAAAATAAAACAATAGAAGATAAAATATTTAAAGATATAATAGATTATTTAGAGCCTGGAGATTGCCTAGTTAGAAACAATACAAAAGTTATACCAGCAAGACTTTATGGAAAAAAAGAAACAGGTGCAAATGTGGAATTTGTTTTGTTAAATAACATTGAAGGTGATATTTGGGAAACAATGGTAAGACCAGGAAACAAACTTCATATAGGGACAAAAGTTATATTTGGAGATGGACTTTTAATAGCTGAAATAATGGATACTTTAGAGGATGGAACAAGAAAAGTAAAATTTACATATCAAGGAATTTTTAATGAGATATTAGATAAAATTGGTCTTATGCCACTTCCACCATATATACATGAATCTTTAAAAGAAAAAGACAGATATCAAACAGTTTATGCAAAATATTTAGGCTCAAGTGCAGCTCCAACAGCAGGCTTACATTTTACACCAGAACTTTTAAAAAAGATAGAGAATAAAGGTATTGATATTGCAAATGTAACTCTTCATGTTGGAATAGGAACTTTTAGACCAGTAAAAGAAAAAAATATAGAAGATCATCATATGCATACAGAACATTACTATATAAAACAAGAAGATGCAGGCAAAATAAACAAAGCTAAGCTTTCAGGCAAAAGAGTAATATCTGTTGGGACAACTTCTTGCAGAACTTTAGAAACTGTAGCAGATGAAAAAGGATTGGTAAAGGAAACAGAAGGAGATACAGGGATATTTATTTATCCGGGATATAAATTTAAATGTATAGATGCACTTATAACAAATTTTCATTTACCAGAGTCAACTTTACTTATGCTAGTTTCAGCGTTTGCAGATAAAGACTATATACTAAAAGCATATAAACATGCAGTAGATAATAAATATAGATTTTTTAGCTTTGGAGATGCAATGCTAATAAAATAATTAATGAAGAAATGAGAGGAAAAGATAATGCAAGAAGTGCCAGTAACTTATGAATTATTACACATAGATAAAACAACTGGAGCAAGGAGAGGAATTGTTCATACTCCTCATGGAGACATACAAACTCCAGTATTTATGCCAGTAGGAACCCAAGCTACAGTAAAATCAATGACAGTAGAAGAACTAAAAGAAAATGGAGCACAAATAATACTTTCTAATACATATCATTTATATTTAAGACCTGGAAGTAAATTAGTAAGAAAAGCAGGAGGACTTCATAATTTTATGAAGTGGGACAAGCCTATACTTACTGATAGTGGAGGATTTCAAGTATTTAGCTTAGGTGATTTAAGAGAAATTAATGAAGAAGGAGTTGAATTTAGGTCACATTTAGACGGAAGCAAGCATCTTTTCACTCCAGAAAAAGTAATGGAAATAGAAGAGGATTTAGGTGCAGATATTATAATGGCTTTTGACGAATGTTGTCCATATCCATCTACTTACGAATATACAAAAAATTCTATGGAAAGAACAACAAGATGGGCAAAAAGATGTAAAGAGGCACATACAACTAAAAATCAAGCTTTATTTGGAATAATACAAGGTGGATTTTATGAAGATTTAAGAGAAAAATCAGCAAAAGATTTAATAGAATTAGATTTACCAGGTTATGCAATAGGTGGAATTAGTGTAGGAGAACCAAAAGAAGAATTTATAAAAATGCTTAGGTTTACAGCTCCACTAATGCCAGAAAATAAGCCAAGATACTTAATGGGAGTAGGTACACCAGATTATTTAATTGAAGCGGCGCTTGCAGGAATAGATATGTGCGACTGTGTACTTCCAACTAGAATTGCAAGAAATGGAACTGCAATGACATCAAAAGGAAAAGTAGTAATAAGAAATGCTACATATGCAGAAGATTTTGGACCATTAGATTCAGAATGTGATTGTTATACTTGCAAAAATTATACTAGAGCATATATAAGACATTTAGTAAAATGTAATGAAATTTTGGGAGTAAGATTACTTTCAATTCATAACATAAAATTCTTGACTAATTTGATGGAAAGAGTTAGAATTGAAATTGAAAATGACAATTTACTTAATTTTGGAAAAGAATTTTATAAAAAATATGGCTACACAAAAGAGGAGGAATAAAGAATGGATTTAATGCAAGAAAATCCTGTACAAGAGAAAAAAATAACAAAAGTAAAATTATCATTTATTATAGTTATAGTATTAATAATAATTTTATTAATAGCTGCTGTGTGTATTTGGTTTTATACTCAAAAACTAGAATCTGAAATATTTAAAGTTAATATAGATGGTATCGCCAACAGTAAAGCAAGTAATGAAGATGGACTATTTTTGATTGAAAATGGCAAAGTATATACTTCAATAAGCAATATTTGTTTATATATAGGATATAACTACTATCCAGGAGGATATGGTCAATATTCAGAAGATAGAACAAAGTGCTATGTTAATAATTCAAAAGAAATAGTTACCTTTGCCTCAGGTTCAAACCAAATAGTTAAATATCCATCTGATGGAGGACAACCACAAAACTTTCAAATTGATGAAGAAATTATGTCAAGAGGTGGCAAACTTTACATTAGTGAAGGAGGACTAGAAAGAGCTTTTAATGTATCTCTAACATATAATAGTGTTAATAATGCATTAACTATTTTGACACTTCCATATTTGACTAATTATTATGAAGGAGTTATTACTACAGCAAGCTTAGAAAAATCTAGCTTTAGTGATAAAGTAAAATTTAATAATGAAAAAGCTTTATTAAATAATCTTGTAGTTATAAAAGATGAAAATACAAACCTTTATGGTGTAGCATCAATAGATACATCTGGAAAAGTAAGTACTGTAATATCAACTAGATATGCTCAAGTAGAATATATGGAAGGAACAGCTGACTTCATCATAACAACCCAAGATAAAAAAGTAGGAATAGTAGGTAGTGATGGTGTGCCAAAAGTTAAACCAGACTACGAATCAATAGATGTAATAGATAAGAATGTTGGATTATATTTAGTATCAAATAATAACAAGCAAGGTGTAATAAATAGCAATGGTAAAATAATAATACATCAAGATTATGATTCTATTGGTTTAGACCAAAACTCTTATGATGATCCAAATGTAACTAATAGATATTTATTATATGAAAATTGTATTCCAGTTAAACTTAATAATAAATGGGGTATAATTGATATAAATGGAGAAACTATTGTTCCAGTTCAATATGATGGAATTGGATGCAAAGAAGTAGGAGATACAGGAGTTAGAAATACAAATGGTATTGTTATAATTCCAGAAATAAAAGGAATAGTAGTAAAGGTAAATAACGTAGCAGAAGATGGAAGAACAATTATAGAAAAATACGGAATTATAAGTTCATCAGGAGAACCAATGATAAACAACGTTCTTGATAATGCTTATATGACTACGGTATCAGATGTAACTACTTATTATGTAACATTTCAAAATGAATCATTAGATATTGTATCTTGGTGGTTAGAACGAGTTGCAGGTGAAACAAATAATATAAGAAAAAATACCAATGAAGTTACAAATGAGACTACTAATGAAAATGAAGTTTTAAATGAAGATACAAATGCGAATCAAAATATTCAAGAACAAAATTAAATAACCATATTAACAATAAAATGGAAAGGAGGATATGTTGGAGGCATCTAACATATACCAAATAAATGAGCATAAAAGATATTCTAACAACCTTAGTACTAGTTGTAATAATTTTTCTAATATATTATATGGCTTATAGTGAAAGAAAAAAAGAAGAAAAAAAAGTAAAAAAAATGCAAAATGAGTTAAAAGAAGGGGACAAAGTAATTACATATTCAGGATTAGCAGGAATAATTGAAAAAATAGAAGAAGACAGAATAATATTAAAAACATATCCTGATAATGTAAAGATGTCTATTGAAAAATGGGCAGTAGCAGGATTAGATGATAGAAGTATAGATTAGTAATAAATTAATAGCACTTCACATATATTAGAAACAAAGAAATTAATTGTCAAAAATAAGACAATAAATCTTATTTAGAAAGGTGGAAGTGCATATGGAAAATGTAAAAAAATTGGAGGAAAACTCAAAAACAAATAACATTTTAAAAATACTTAAAGGAAGTTTAGTTTCAATTATTTTAACATTAATATTATTACTAATAACATCACTTATTTTGACATATACAAATGTATCAGAAAACATAATACCAACAGCAATCATAGCAATATCAGCTATAAGTATATTAATTGGAAGCATATTAAGTTCTATGAATATAAAGAAAAATGGACTTTTAAATGGTGCATTAGTTGGTGGAATTTATATGATAGCTATATATATTCTATCAAGTGTATCAGTAACAGGGTACTCAATTAATACAAAAACATTTATAATGCTTGCAGTATCAATATTAGCAGGAATCATAGG
>CANQYG010000085.1 GCA_947628015.1 uncultured Clostridia bacterium | reverse complement strand
ACTCCAGTATGATGTACTTTTATCATTTCTTCTTTCCATTGCCAATCAAATGCCACAGAATCAGCATCAAATAATTCGGCATTAATTACTTCAATTCCAACTTCCTCTTGTAATTCTCGTTTTAATGCTTCAATTGGTCTTTCACAAAATTCTATAGTTCCACCTGGTAAATCTAATTTTCCATCATATGGTCCACCATTTTTATGAATTAATAAAATTTTATTATCTTTTATTACTAAACCATAAGCTCCTAATTGTTTAAATTCTTTCATTTTAATTTTTTCCTTTCATACTTATATAGTAGCAAATTTATTATATTTTGTCAGCACCAATTATAAATTTTTAACTCTTTTTCTTGCATATTGTAATGAATCATAATCATTTTTATGGTAGCCTTCCCAAGTAAAATTCATTTCTTCTTCACTGCAATAATCACAAAAAGGTATATATTCATTTAATTTTTCAATAGCTTGCCAACCATCTGTTACATCTAATAAATTAACATAGTCTTCATTACTTACATTAAAGTCAAGATTACACTTTTCATTTAAAATATAACTTAATAATGGATAATAACATTTTGCAATTTTCCCATCTCTTAAAAATCGGCAAAATCTTCCTACACACATAGTGCTTGCTTTTTTACCTTCTTCACTTCTTTCAGATGTTAATCTTGTTTGGAAATATTCAATTGGAGATAAATCCGGAACATAATTATCATTAAAAATATATTTGATTCCAAATTCATTTAATTTTGATATTATATTATCGATTATTTTTTTTGTTGGTTTATACACAGAAATACACACTGTAATATCATTCTCTTTTAAAGCATTTAATAAATTATCAGATAAATGATTAATCAATAACCCATTTGTTACTAAAACTATATTTGTAGTTGGTAAATAAGTTCTAGCCATTTTAATTAACAAATCTAACTCTGGGTGAAGAAGTGGCTCGCCACCTAACAACCTAAAATAATATAAGTTAAAATTTTTTGATATTAATTGAAGATCTTTTTCAAATTCTTGAGGATTAATAAATTTTTTATCACAAATATTTGAAAAATGGGCACAACCTTTGCAATTTAAATTACAATGATCAACAATGTTTACTTCTAAATAATTTAAAAAAGGTACACTTAAGTCAACTTTAGAACATAATCTATTAAAATCATCAAAAGTAGCATTTTCTCCTAAAGTTAATAATTCTTCATTTACAACATAAACATATTTAAAACCTTTTTTTCGTAAATAGGCAATTGTATCACCCATAATAATAGCTTTTTGGGTTATAAATATATTACTTCTTTCATTATCAATTTGAGAATTGTCATCCAATTCCCAAGTTGGAATAGATGGATTTGGCTCTATATAAATAGGCATATAGAAATCTTTTAGTTTTAATAAAGCTTCCACCTTAATATTTTGTTTACCTAATATATCTGCAACTTTATTAGCAAAACAACCTGTTCCAAAAATATAATTTTTCATATTGATTCCCCTATCTATTTAATTTTAGTTTATTTAATCTTGAGGCAAAATTATCGTACATCCAATCATATCTGCCATAATTTTTAATCTTACACTCTACAATCATTTTAAATATAATATACATTCTATAAATTTCAATTCTTATTTTTTCATCATAGTTAAGTTTTTCTTTACCATAACCCTTTAAAAAATCTTCACTTGTAATACCATCAATAGTATGAAAATAAAAGGTCATAAGTTCATCACAGAAATAAAGATCAGAAAAATCAACTATACCTGACACATTACCATTATTAACTATTACATTTCCGTCCCAAATATCTGTATGACATAAGCATATGTTATTTACATTATTTAAACTATTTTCATGTTCTTTTAATATTTTTAAAATATTATTATAGGTATCTTCAGTAATGTCTAAAGCATTATTTCTTCCATCATTTATAAGCATTTTAAATAAATAAACTACAAATTCATAATTATTTTTAAAATGATATTTAGGATTACTTGGAATAAAATATTTTTGTGATTTAATTGAACTAATTTTCTTACTTAATAATCCCAGTCGATATTCTATTTGTTTTCTTTCTTCTAAAGAAATGTTATCTTTATTTTCTAAATAATTTACTCCTTCAATATAAGTTATAAAGAAATAGGAAAAATTACATATTTTCTTTGAACTATCATAAAACAAAATTTTGGGTGATGGAAAATTTATTTTTTCCATTAATTTTAGCATTTTTATTTCCCACCAAAAGGTATTTTTGTCAGCAGATATAGATTCTAAACTGTTTAAAGGCTCTAACTTTAAAACAGTTTTAAATCCATTATCTTCTATTAAATACACTTTGCTTTCAACTCCACCAGTTAGACTTTTAATTTTTATATTCTCTCCAGATTTTGAAAAAGCATTTTCGTATATTTTTCTTATAAGAGTTTCTGATAAAAAATTACTTTCTTCCATGATTTAGCCCTTCATCTTTTTTAATATATTTACGAATAACACCATCAGTAAATTGATATTCACTATCATCAACAGTTAAATGAAATACATTATCATAGGCATAATTTCTAATTTTTTTCTTATAAATATCTCTAATTTGATGTTTTAATTCACAAATCTCTTTAAACATATAGCCTTTCATTTTATCTTTAACAATTCCTGATACTTTTATTACCAATCGTAATATTGCTATAGTATTAGAATCATATTTATCAATTAATGCACAAGCTTTATAATAAGCAATTCCTTCAAAATCATGGTTAAAATAATATATATCATTAATAAAGTTTTGATATTGTTCTCCTAAATCAATTAAAAGACTATCTTCAATTATCGCTTTTTTGCTTATATCACTTATAGCTTCTTTAATTAAATCAGTATTTAAAGCATTCCATAATATTCCAATACATAAAATCTCTTTATTTGGGATTTTGTTTCTATCAATATAGTTGTTATCAAGTAAATAATTTAAAATATCTAAAGTATTATCTAAATCATCATATATACTTACATCATCAGAATTTAATAGTAACATTATTAAATCATTAGCAACTATTTGTAGCTTTTCTTTAAAATCTCCAACTACAACTTTATTAAACTTAATATCTCTCATATAAGTTTTTAAAATATGAGATAACCCATTAAAAAGACATTTTTCGGCGGCAGCTTTATGTTCTATTCCACAAGCATTTATAATATCAGAATATGCTTTAATACTCCAATCTCTCAATTGAAATATCTTTTCATTAAATGTTGCTGTAATGGAATTGGAAGTTCTTTGAACATAATTATAACATTCTTTTGTATCACATATAAATCTTCCACCTTTTAAGCTCATTTTAAGCATAAAGTCTGTATCTTCTTTAAAGACAGATCTATCAAATCTAGTTTCATCAATATAACTTTTTTTAAAAAGCTTATCCCAAACCGCAATTGATATTAAACCATTAGCATATGCTTCTATATTTTCTTCTGGACCATTAAAAGTGTCAATTTTGCGTTCACTACTAAATCTTCTAATATTACCATTTCTTGTATGAACATAAGCTCTTACTGATGCTACATCAGAATTTGTTTGTTTTATATTTCTTAATAGTGTTTCAACCATATCATTTTCCATATAGTCATCTGAATCTATAAAGCAAATATATTCTCCTGTTGAAATATCTATACCTCTATTTCTAGTTTCAGCAAGCCCAACATTATCTTGATGAATTACTTTTATTCTGCTATCCATAGTAGCAAATAAATTACACATTTCTAAAGATTTATCTGTTGAACCATCATCAATTAATATTATTTCTAAATTTTTATATGTTTGATTTAATATACTTACTATACATTTTGGCAAATATTCTAATGTATTATGTATAGGTACAATTATTGTTACTTTATCTTTACTTTTTAAATTAAAATCAATATAATTTCTTAAAGTTTCTTGCCAATTTGAATTATTCATATTTAACTCTAGGTGAAAGCTTGTTTCCTTAAATTTAGAATCTATAAATTCCCGTTTGCATCTATTAAAAATATTTTGTTCTTCTGCTTCATCTTTTTTGTTAGCTTTTATTAATATTTCACAAATATTCACTAAAGGCGAATCCTCTAAAAAAGTATAATCAAAAGCTACCATTTGATTTTTACCTACTGATTCGCAAATTTCTAATATTTTACTATCAATTATTCTTTTTACATTTGAATCTTCAATTTTATCTAATAATTCTTTACTAATTATTCTATCTAAATCAAAGTATTTTATGGAATAGTTGTTTCTAAAAAATTCTGATAACTCTTTTTTTCCACTTTTACTATTTCCAGCTATACCTATAATCATTTATGAATATTCCCCCTAAATTGAAAAATATATTATCATAAATGCCTTAAAAAGTCAAATTTACTATCTTAATTTAATTTAATAATTCTTTTAAAATAGCATACATGACATCTACTACAATTGAATTACCAGCTTGCTTATATAAAGAAGTTTCACTGCAAACTTTACTAGCTTTATAATAATCATTATCATCAAACCCCATTAATCTCCAGCATTCTTTTGGAGTTAATTTTCTTATTCTCATTTTTAATCCCCCTTTTTTTCTATACTTCTACTACAATTTTGGCATTATCAGATGTATTTGACGCTGTTAATGTTGGGCAATTTCCTAATTCTGAAAATAATCTCGATGATTGGTTAAATTTGCAATGTCTATCAGTACCACATCTTCCACCTAAAGCAAATTTAGTCATATCTACTTCATATATAATTTTTTTATCATCTTTATTTTCAAATATTCTTTTGTTCTTGCTTTCAACATATTCATTATTTGTTAAATAATATTTTTCATTAACATTGCAATCTAAATAATCTCTTAAATTTTTTGTTTCATGCAAAACTTTTGGAAAATTAAATTGTTTAAAATTATTTAAAATTGCAATTAAAAAATACCTCTTTCTTATTTGAGGTACTCCAAAATCTGTAGCAGATATTATATTATCATACAAAGTATAGTTTTCCTTTTCTAAATCTGTTTTAAATGATTCCAAAACATTTTTAAATTTTTTACTCTTTATGCTCGCAACATTTTCAAAAATAATATATTTTGGTTTAATTTTTACTTCTTTTATTAATCTAATCATTTCCCAGCCTAAACTTGATCTCGTTAAGCTATTGCAATCAAACCCACGCATTTTACCAGCGCAAGATATATCTTGACATGGAAATCCTCCAATCCATAAATCACAATATGGTAAATCTTCGCCCTTTATTTTAGTTATATCTCCTAAATTCAAATTTTCATTAATGTTATGAATAGCACAATAACTTTTAATTGCATTTTTATCTATTTCTGAAAAAAATTCTATATTATAATCTTTTATAAATTTTTCTTTTTTTAATTTTTCTAAAGCTTTTTCTGGACTTCCTATCCCACTAAAAAATGTACCAACTTTTATAATATTTAACATTTACAATTCCCCCTTTTTTTGAAAAATAAAAGATATAGATGTTTTCTATACCTTAAAATTAACATATAAATAATAATTAAAATGCAATTATTTTTTGAAAAGATATTTTATAATAACTAAAATGAGGTTTTAATATCATTATTTCATGGCTATTTATATTTTTTGACAAAGAAACATTCTTCAACTGCAGCACCACCTACAAGCGCACCTGTTAAAAACGGAAAAAAGAATTGACGATCTCCTCCTTGGATACCAAGCTGACGATTTGGATATGAATATATATTTTGATAATTCATTTATTTCACCTCTTAATTTAAGATATGCAAATAACTAGAAGTGATATAGACTTATACCTAGTTTTACTAAAAAATAAGAATAGAGATAACACTCTATTCTAAGTATTAAGATAGGTCGTAAGGAGACCTACTTGCCCAAATATAAGTTTAAGCAATTCAGGCAAGATTTATTTAAAAATTTTATTCTACAACATAAGGATTATCAATAGTTCCGGGATTATGACCATTATCTTGAGTTGTAAATTTGATATCGGCTTTCAGATTTATTACTGGGCGTATGCCATGCGAATTTATTACAATATCGTTGCCGAAGTAGCCATCCGAACTTACAAAGAACACCCAAGCGATTGTAGCATTAGACGGAGACATGGTCCAATAATGTCCACTTTGGTTATTTAAATAATAACTTGTGTTGTCTTGACTATGTAAACCGCCTGCATATGTCACTTCATCTGCTGTTATTAATCCTATTGGATATTGTAAACTTTTTGTCCCTGAAGTTTGCTTTTGAGTTGTAGTTGATTTTGATGTTGCTCCCGTATATGTGAAATAATCATTATCTATATCCTTACATTTAAATGTTGGTACTGATTTATGACTGTCACTTGGATTATTTCCTCCTGGTCTTAATCTCAAATGTGCGCCATAATATGTTTTCGTGCCACTTGTACCTCCATCATCATTTTCATTACCCCATGTTGTAGATGCACTTTGAGAGTTTCTTCTATCATTACAAAATCCTTCATTTGGATCTATTTTACCATTACCATCATTAAATTCATCTGCTAAATTATCACCAAACCATGTATTTAATACTGTTAATACATTACTATTTGTGATATTACTATCTGTTCCATGACCATGAATACTTCCTGTTTTAAATTGAAATCCTACATACTCTGCTTGATCATAGCTTCCATAATATTGAGTACTAGTATTTTTATTTATTAATGCATTTGTGCCATTTGTTGTATATCCTCCATCACTCGTGGCTGCACTTCCTTCTCCGGCATATATTAATCTTATTGTTCCATCACCATTTATTCGGATGATTCGCCAATATAAATCATTACCACTTCCAGATTGAGTTCCTGATTTACCAAATTTTACCCAGTTATTATTTACTTTTCCTCTATAATAATAAGTTATTCCAAAATCATCTTCATCACTATATAAAGTATTATGTTCACCTGTATCAGTTGTTCCAAAGCCATCTTGTCCTTTTTCTATGGTTCTTTCTGCAAGTATTTGTTCTCCACCTTTTGGTATGTCATAATATAAATAACATTCTGTCCCATTTTTGGTTAAATTACTTACTAATAATGTTTTATTTGTATAACTCCATTTTGGTTTAGCATTATTACTACATACACTC
>CANQYG010000084.1 GCA_947628015.1 uncultured Clostridia bacterium | reverse complement strand
ACTGCTTCAGATGGAAAAAAATTATCAAGTTGAATATTATAATTTAGATATGATATTAAGTGTTGGATATAGAGTAAAATCTAATAAAGGCATTATTTTTAGAAGATGGGCAAACAAAGTTTTAAAGGAATATACATTAAGAGGATATGCTGTAAATCAAAGAAGATTAGAATATTTAGAAAAAACAATAAAACTAATTGATATAGCAAATAGAATAGATGAAAGACTAGAAGGCAATGATGCAAAGGAAATTTTAAAAGTAATTGGAGATTATTCAAAAGCACTTGATTTACTAGATGACTACGACCATAGAACACTAAAGAAAATAGATGGAAATATTGACGAAAGAAAGATTGAATATAAAAAATGTATAGACGTTATAAATAGGTTAAGATTTAATGAAGAAAGTTCACTATTTGCAGTAGAAAGGGGAAAAGGATTAGAATCAATTATTGGTAATATTTATCAAAGTTTTGCTGGACAAGACATTTATAAAAGTATAGAAGAAAAAGAAGCTAATTTTTTATATTTAATTGTAAAGAATCATGTATTTGCTGACGGAAATAAAAGAATAGCAGCTACCTTATTTATATATTTTTTGAACTTTTATGGTATCCTATATAAAAATGGAAAACAGACAATAGATAATAATACTTTAACTGCACTAACTCTATTAATAGCAGAATCAAATCCAAAAGAGAAAGATGTAATAATAGATTTAGTAATGAACTTTTTGAACAATGATTGAGATTCACTCTTAGCGACAACTTATAAGTTGTCGCTAAGAGTGTAAATCATTAGACAAGTTAAAACATAACATTAATGTATGTTTGCAAAAAGCAGGCAATTATGTTAAAATGGAAAACAGAAAGCATTATGCTTTACTATTTTTTATAAAACAGGAGGAAAAAAATATGCTTAATGTGTTCATTGAGAAATTGCAAGTAAAGCTTTCTGATGGTCGGCTTATGCCTTTAGAAGACCTTGTTAGAGATTATGAAAGACTTTTAGAGGAAAGTTCAAAAAAAGAGGTTATAGCTGAGGTAAAAGCTGAAAAGGCAAAGGTAAAAAAAACAATTACTGAAAAACTGAAAGTAGGCAAATGGTTTCGCATTGACAGAAATGTTATTGACGAACACAGAGACGAAATCCGTCAAAAGTGCATTGAGATTGGAGCTGATGGTGAGAAACTTTGGGAAAGATTTGAAAAATCAAATGAAATCGCTAATCAAAATCCAGACCAATATCCTCGCGTAATGGAAACCTATATATTTAAACATAACTGGGAATATAAATTTGAACAAGAGATGCGAGATATGTGTAAAGAAATAGGTGATGGGATATGTGATGAAGTCATTTGTTACTTCGAACTACAAATGAGAATTTGTAATGGAGAGGCAGTGGAGAGTTTGGTTCACAAGCCTGATAAACTTCCACATGTTAGATTTATAAAATTAAGAAATGGAAAATGTGGTTATTGGGGCGGTGATGTTGATAAGTATAACCGTAATCCACCCGCAACTCGTTATTGGGACAATTTCGTACCTAATAGGAAAAATTTCGATAACGTGCCTTATGCGTTCCGAAAAGTACCTTCAAAGCAATGAACACTGTTTCGTGTTACTTAAACCGAAACAAAACTAGACTTAAGGGGGATAATTTCCCCCTTTTATTATTAGTTGCTAAGCAACTACTTTTGTGATAATATGAAATAAATAATATTTTTATGGAGATTTATTGTTAATGAAAAAGATATTAATAGTGGAAGATGATGATACAATTCATAATTTAATTAAAGAACTTCTTCAAACTGAACATTATATTACTAAAGATGCTTATTCTGGAACAGAGGCTTTGACAGTAATAGAAAATGAAGATATAGACTTAATACTTTTAGATTTAATGCTTCCGGGTATGAGTGGAGAAGAAATAATAAAAAAAGTAAATAAGACTATTCCAATTATAGTTCTTAGTGCAAAGGTATCTTCTGAAGATAAAGTTAAAGCATTAATTGGTGGCGCTAATGATTATATTACAAAGCCTTTTGATAAAAAAGAACTTTTAGCTAGGATACAAGTACAACTAAGAATTAATGGTAGTCAAAATAAAAATTTAAAATATAAAGATATAGAATTATTAGAAGATAATAGAAGTTTAAAGATTAAAGAAGATAAGATTACTCTTACAAGAATAGAATATACAATTATGAGAGAATTATTATCAAATCCTAATAAAGTAATTACAAAAACAAGATTATTGGATTTAATTAGTAGAGATATGGAAAACTGTGATGAGAATTCATTAAAAGTACATATAAGTAATATAAGGAAAAAAATCAAAAATGTTACACAAAATGAATATATAGAATCAATATGGGGAATAGGTTTTAAAATGAAAGATTAAAATCTTAACTAAAATTTTACTTTTTCTTAACTGCTTTCTTAACTATTAAATATTACAATAAAATAGAAAGGAGAAGTAATTATGGATTATATACTAGAAACCAAAAATCTTGGAAAAAATTATAGACGAAATAAAGTTTTAAATGATTTAAATATGCATATTGAAAAAAATGCAATTTATGGTTTAATCGGAAAAAATGGAGCGGGAAAAACTACATTAATCAGACTAATTTGTGGATTGCAAAAACCAACATCAGGAACTTATTTGATTTGTGGAATTTCAAATAAAAGTAAAGACATAAAGAAAGTAAGAAAAAGAATAGGAGCAATAATTGAAGTGCCTTCACTTTGCTTAAATATGACAGCAGAAGACAATCTAAAAGAACAATATAAAATAGTAGGAATTCCAAATTATGAAGGAATTAGTGAAATATTAAATATTGTAAAATTAGATAATACAGGAAATAAAAAAGTAAAACATTTTTCTTTAGGAATGAAACAAAGACTAGGGATTGCGATAGCTTTAGTTGGAAGCCCGGATTTTATAATTTTAGATGAACCAATAAATGGATTAGATCCAGAAGGTATTATTGAAATAAGAGAATTAATTATAAAATTAAATAAAGAAAAAGGAATAACATTTTTAATTTCAAGTCATTATTTAGATGAACTTTCAAAAATTGCAACTTGTTATGGATTTTTAAATAATGGTAAGATTGTAGAAGAAATTAGTAAAAAAGAATTAGAACAGAATTTTAAGAAAAAAATTCAAATAAAAATTGATAATGAAAAAGAATGTATTAGATACTTAGAAGAAATAGGCACTCCTTATAAAATTATATCAAGTAAAACAATTGATATATATGATAAAATTAATGTTTCAGAACTTGTTACTGCACTTTCAAAAAGAAATTGTACAGTTAATAATTTTCAAGAAAAAGATGAAACTCTGGAAAGTTATTATCTAAATTTAATAGGAGGTGCAGAAAATGATTAAATTATTAAAAGCAGGATTTTTTAGATTAAAAAAAGAAGTTATTTTTTGGCTATTTATCCTTTCAAGCATTATAACTGCAATAATTTTACTAAATCGATTGCAATCATCATATTCTAATGTAGTATTAGATAAAACAATATATCAATATGTCACATTTATAGGAATAATTATTGCAATATTTGTAAGTGTGTTTGTTGGAAAAGAACGTTCTGAAGGAATAATTAGAAATAAAATAATAGTGCGGACATAGTAGAACATCAATATATATGTCAAAACTTATAATATGTATTACAACATCTATATTATGCGAGTTAATTTATATGCTAATTGTATTAATAGGCGGAAAAATATTAAATATAGAAACTAAAATTACATTGAAAGAATTAATAATATGTATAATAGATACGTTATTAATTATTATATTATATTGCTCTGTTTTTAATTTTGTATCAATGATATTTTCTGAAGCAACAATTTCTACAATTATAAATGTAATTATATTTATTTTTTTCTTTGTTATGGAAATGTATGTTGGTAGTATTGCATACGAACCTAAATATTTTGAAGAAAAATTTTTTGATGCAGATGGAAATGAAACGGTTATTAGTCAGTCCCCAAATCCAAATTATCCGGGAGACAATAAGGTTGCATTTGCAAAAACGGTTGAACTTTTAATACCAGTTGGTCAAGCAAGTATGATATTTAATGCTGGTGACGAGCATAACAATACAGATGAAGGAATTTTATATAAAATATTACTTTACTCTGCAATAGAAATATGTATTATTAATGTAGCAGGAATATATATCTTTTCAAAGAAAGAAATAAAATAGAAAGAAAGGGATTAATCAATTAAATTTGATTATATGAGAAAAGCGTGAATATCAGTTTAATAATAGCAATTATATTATTTGTTTTTTGTATAATACTTTTAATAAAAATATATATTATGAAAAAAACAATAAGAGAAATTAATGATTCTTTAAAATATATTTTAAAATCGGATACTAATAATTTAATATCAATAACTTCAGAAGATAGAGATATTAAAAAATTAGCTATCAGCTTAAATAAAGAATTAAAAAATTTAAGAACAAAGCAATTACAATATGAAAATGGAAATCAAAATTTAAAAAGAATGATAACTGATATATCACATGATTTAAGAACTCCACTTACAGCAATTAGTGGATATTCTGAATTATTAGAAGAACATTCAAATGAAAAACAAAGAGAATATATAAAAATAATAAATCAAAAAGTAAAGGAACTGTCGCAACTTACAGAACAATTAAAAGATTTATCAGTAGGAATAGAATTAGATAAAAAGTTAAAAAAGGAAACTTGTTGTATAAATGATATTTTAGAAGAAACGATAGCAAGCTATTATAATTTATTTAAAACGAAAAATATAAATCCAACTATTTCTATATGCAGTAAAAAAATATATAAAGAAATTGATAAAAATATGATAATTAGAGTATTTGAAAATCTTATATCTAATGCTATAAAATATAGTGATGATAATTGTAATATTATACTTGAAGAAAGTGGAAAAATATCTTTTATTAATAAAGCAAGTAAATTAGATGTAATAACTGTGAAAAAGATTTTTGATAGATATTATACTCTTGAAAAAATGAAAGAATATTCTGGATTGGGATTATCAATTGCAAAACAATTAGTAGAAATTAATGGAGGAAATATTTCTGCAAAATATATAAAAAATAAGCTGTATATTGAAATATTACTTTAGAGAATACATGAAAAAGTAAAGAAAATTTTGTTACTAAAAAATTTGTGATTATTCTTGACTTATATTAATCAATATGATACAATGTAAACATACTCGTTAGAGTAAATAAAATTTTAAAGATGACCCAAAGCAGTAATAGATGACAAATATTATCATTTTGGAACGTTATTGGTGGGTGTGGTGCGCACCTAAAACATGGTGCGCACAAAGAGATGTGAGGATTTTTCCTCACATCTTTTTTTGGATAAATATGCTGAAGTAACAAAGGTGTTAGAGCATTTAGTTTAATAGTTTTAAATTAAAAATGTTGTAAAAATTTACGAAATTTAGTATAATTATCAATATAAATATTATTTTTTTATTGGAGGATTGTAAAAATGAGTTTTGAATTATCTAATGAAACTAAAAAAATTCTTTCTGAAAGCATTGGAATACCATATGAGAAATTAATACAAATGGATGATGAAGAAATAGATGCTTTTATAGAGCAAAAAATAGGAAAAAAGATAACTTGGCCTAAAGGAGCAAAAATTGATGGATTGCCAATAAGAACAATGGAAGATATAGATAAACAAATAGATGAATGGGAACTATAATTTGCATTAATAAGCTAAATAGTAAGTTATAAAGTAAATAAAATATGAAATGTAATATAGAATATATTGGAAAATCGAGAAGAGGAACAAAAAAATATTATTGTACTTCTCATAAAGCTTTTGCTCACGATAAATTAGGAAATAAATTAGATGAATGTCTTTGTATTAATAAAGAAATATATAATAATAAATTAAATATAAAATCAAATTTAATTAAAAATATTAGTATTAGATATGAAAATATTTTAGAAGATGTTATACTTAAAATAATAATAAATGGTAATGAATTTAATGGGGTTTTAGGAATAGGTATAGACCAATTATATAAAGATTTTAATATAGAAAAAACAGTAATTGATAAAGATGAAGAAGAACGATAACTTACAATTATTTGAAATTAATTTATAATGTTACAAATTTGTATGAGTTGTAAAAGGGGATTCTATGAAAAAGATATTTAAGATAATATTAATATGTATGCTTGCTTTTCTTGTATTATTGTTTGTATTGTTGTTCATACAAGATAACATTTTGTATCCTGATGATTTATATATAAAAATGAACGAAATTAATGATAATAAAAGTCTTATAGGTTTGTCAGAAACAGATATTATAGAATTATTGGGAGAACCGAAATACAAATCAGAGCAAAGAACAAAATCTTATACATATAGTGCAGGAACAACAGTAAAAAAATCTATTTTTGTTGGTAATTATCATAAAAGGTCTTATGACTTACAAATAAGTTTTGATGAAGATAACAAAGTAAAATATACAGTTATACAACAAATACCATAATGAAAAATTCTCTGTTTTTGTCTAATAAAAAAGATGAGTTCGCTTTTTATGGGGTGTTAATCTTTTAATTTTTTTGCTATTCTAAAATTGAAAGGAGAAAAAAATTATGGATACAATTAAAATTGGAAAATTTATAGCAGAAAAAAGGAAGGAAAAGAAATTAACGCAAGAGAGCCTAGCAGAAAAATTAGGAGTAACATCAAAAACAATTTCAAGGTGGGAAAATGGGAATTATATGCCAGATATTTCTTTACTTAAACCATTGAGTGAAGAACTAGATGTAACATTAAATGATTTACTTAGCGGAGAAAAAGTAGATAAAGAACAATATCAAGAAAAATTAGAAGAAAATATCATTAGCACAATAGATTATACAAATAAAAAAGTATATGAAAAAAATAGATTAATTGCAGAAATTCTAATATTTTTTGGACTAGGAATAATTTTTACAGCATTTACTATATTTCCATCAGAAAGCAGTTGGGGATCAATCTATTCTGTATTTGGACTGATTATATCTTTAATAGGTTTTGCAAAACTTAATAAGAAAAAATCATATATAAAAAGATTATTTCTTAATTTTGGATATTTCGCATTAGGACTTATAATATTATTAGGAATAGACTATGCAAATGTAATACTAAATAAAGTAGCACCAAGATTTTCATACTTAATTGAGACTAATGATGTTATGATTATTTATAAAGCACCACTTTGTAATGTCTAT
>CANQYG010000083.1 GCA_947628015.1 uncultured Clostridia bacterium | reverse complement strand
TTTGGTTAAAAATATTTTATCAAATTGGTATCTCTTATTCAATTTTTTATTTAATTTTTTCTTATCAAAATCATATTGAAAGACTATAAGTATCAATATTTTTTCTTTCTCAAAATTCCTACTAAAAGTTTATATTAACGCTATATTAGTATGTATATTTTGCCAAAAATTTGTAAATAATAAAATTAAATTTTTAGAAAAGGAAGGTTATAAAATGAAAGTTGATGAATGTATGTGTTGCAGAGTAGACTCTGTAAAGCCAGATGATACTTTAAGAGAATGTGCTAAAATAATGAGTAACAATAATATTGGATGTGTTCCAGTTTGTGATGGAGACGATTTAGTAGGAATTATAACTGATAGGGATATTGTTTTAAGGGCAGTTGCAGAAAATAAAGACGTAAATACTTTAACTGCTAAAGAAGTTATGACTATAAATCCATATACTTGTGAATGTGGCTGTGATGTTGAGGAAGCAGAAAAAGTAATGTCAGAATTTCAAATAAGAAGAATTCCTATTATGGAAAATGGAAAAGTAGTAGGAATGCTAACATTAGGTGACCTAGCATTAAGTAATGAAGATAGACCTAAAGAAGTATGCAAAACAATGAAATGTATATGTGAATAAATCGTTGTCGAAAAGCTACTGCATACTGATACTGTAACAGCTAAAGCTTAACAGTATCAGCGATTTCAATTTCGTGCCAACGATTATATGGGGTACAATAAAAATAGACCAAAGTCATTATTGATTTTGGTCTATATAAATGAGTTTACATTATTGTGTTATCTATATTTTCCCATACTTTTTCTGTATAAATTTTTCTTTCAGATGAAAAAGGTAAAAAGGTTAAATCATGAAGAGGATTTAACTCATCTGATAAAATTTTAACTTGTTCATTTACCTTAGTAACAGCAATTTTATCAGCTTTATTTGCAATTATTAAGCAAGGAAGATTATGATTAATTATAAAATTATACATAAGCTTATCATTTTCAGATGGAAAGTGTCTTATATCAATCAAAAACACTACTAACTTGATATTTTTTCTAACAACTAAATATTCTTCAATAAAGTTTCCTACTTTTATTTGTTCTTGTTTAGACATTTTGCTAAATCCGTAACCGGGCAAATCAACAAAATAGAAAGTATCGTCAACATTATAAAAATTAATTTGTCTTGTTTTTCCAGGAGTATTACTGGTTCTAGCTAATTTTTTTCTGTTAAGCATTGTATTTATAAAAGAAGATTTACCAACATTAGATTTACCAACTAATACGATTTCTGGCAAATCTCCTTTTGGATATTGATTTTTTCCTACAGCTGATATTTCAAATTTTGGATTTTTTACTATCATAAAAATTTCCTTTCAAATATATTATTTTAGAGCTTTTTAACACCTTTAAGTTAAAAAGCTCTAGATTTTATTTAACTGGTTCAATTTTTTCTAAACCACCCATATATGGTCTTAAAACTTCTGGTACAGTTACACTTCCATCTTCATTGTAATTGTTTTCAATAATTCCGATAAGACCTCTAGGAGATGCAACAACTGTATTATTTAAAGTATGAAGATAATAGTTTCCTTTTTCACTTTTTACTCTAATTCCAAGTCTTCTTGCTTGTGCATCGCTTAAATTTGAACAAGATCCAACTTCAAAATATTTTTGTTGTCTTGGAGACCAAGCTTCAACATCACAAGATTTTACTTTTAAATCTGCTAAATCACCAGAACAGCATTCAAGTTGTCTTACAGGAACGTTCATACTTCTAAAGAAATCAACAGTAAGTTTCCACATTTTATTGTAATAATCCATTGATTCTTCAGGCTCACAAAGAACAATCATTTCTTGTTTTTCAAATTGATGAAGACGGTACAATCCTCTTTCTTCTAATCCATGAGAGCCAATTTCTTTTCTGAAACAAGGAGAATATGATGTCATTTTAATAGGTAAATCTTCTTTTTTTATGATTTGATCTTTAAATTTACCAATCATAGAATGTTCTGAAGTACCAATTAAATATAAATCTTCACCTTCAATTTTATACATCATAGCATCCATTTCTTCAAAAGACATTACGCCAGTAACAACATCAGAACGTATCATAAAAGGTGGAATGGCATAAGTAAAACCATTATTTATCATATAATCTCTGGCATAAGCTAAAACTGACTCGTGAAGTCTAGCAACATTTCCAAGCAAATAGTAAAAACCAACACCACTTGTTCTACCTGCTGATTCTTTATCTAAACCACCAAGTCTTGCAATAATATCTGCGTGATGAGGAATTTCATAGCTAGGAACAACTGCCTCGCCAAATCTTTGAACTTCCACGTTTTCTGAATCATCTTTTCCTATTGGAACAGAAGGATCCATTATATTAGGAATTTTCATCATTCTAGATTTTATTTCTTCACTATATTTTTCTTCTAATTTTTCATTTTCTTCAAGTTCTTTGTTAATATCTTGAACTTGTTGTTTTATTTTTTCAGCTTCATCTTTTTGACCATTTTTTATTAAAACACCAATTTGTGAACTCAAGGAATTACGGCTACTTCTTAAAGAATCTCCTTTTAAAGTTGCTTCTCTATTTTTCTTGTCTAATTCAATAACTTCATCAACTAAAGGAAGTTTTTGATCTTGAAATTTCTTCTTTATATTTTCTTTTACTAAATCTGGATTTTCTCTAATTAGCTTAATATCTATCATAAAACATTATTTCCTTTCCAATGTTTTCATATAATACAAGTAGTATTTTACCATTTTTTAAGGAATAATACAAGTTTTTTAAAGATTTTTTTTGGTATATTAAATGATTGTTACAAGTAGAAAAAATATGAATATTTGGAAATTAATGTGAATATAATATTAAGTGTAAAATAAATTGTTTTGGAGGATAAATGGAAGAAAAATTTTTAACTGATAAATTTTTTATAGAAATGACAGAGGAGGAAGAAAAGAAGGAGATTTTAAGAAATATAATAAATACTAGAGCACAACTTACAAGTGCAAATAGAAATTTTGAATTTGCAAATACTAATGATTTAATTGATTATTATATTTATAAAATAAAAGCAATTCAATCAAGACTAGATAGTTTGATAAAACTTGCAAAGGTAAGAGGAATAGAAGTAGAAAAATTAGCTTAAAAAAATCATAAAAATAATTTGTCCATCATAGAATTAAATTAAAAAGGTGGGACAAAGATGGACAATAGAATTATTTTAGTATTTTTAGGCTGTTTAGCAATTCTTGTTATATTTGGAAAATATTTTGCATTTCCTTTAAAAAAAATATTAAAGCTTGTAGGAAACTCAGTTTTAGGAGCTTTAATAATATTCTTAATTAATCTAGTTGGAACATCATTTAATTTTCATATAGGGTTAAGCATAGTAAACTCAGTAATTGTAGGAATATTAGGAATACCGGGAGCGTGCTTATTAATATTGTTAAAAGTGTTTGGAATAATATAAATGTTTATTCTACAGTTACTGATTTAGCTAAGTTTCTAGGTTTATCAACATCAAGCTTTTTATTTTTCGCAATAAAGTATGCAAAAAGTTGTAAAGGAACAATAGAAATAATAGGTGATAAAATTGGATTTATTTCAGGAATATTTATTATATAATTAATTTTATCATTTATTATTTGTTGGTTAGTAACTAAAATAGAATTAGCACCACGAGTAATAGATTCTTCAAGATTACTTAAAGTTTTTTCATAAATATTTGGATTAGTTGCAATAGCAATTACAGTTACACCATTTTCAATTAATGCAATAGGTCCATGCTTTAATTCTCCTGCTGCATAAGCCTCAGAGTGAATATAAGAAATTTCTTTTAATTTAAGAGAAGCTTCCATTGAAACAGCATAATCTGTGCCTCTACCTATAAAATATAAATCTTTTTGATTATATACATGGCTTGCAATTTCCTTTATTGTGTCAGTAGTAGTCAAAACATCTTTAACTTTCTCAGGTAATTCAAGTAAAGATTCTTTGAAAATATTTAAATCTGTGTTTTCTATTCCAAGACGTTCTGATATGTAAATTGCTAAAATATTTAAAAGAGTTACTTGACATACATAAGCTTTAGTTGAAGCAACTGCGATTTCAGGCCCAGCATGTGTATATAGAGTGTAATCAGAAACTCTTGTAATAGAACTTCCCATAACATTAACAATAGAAATTGTAGTGCTACCAAGAGATTTTGCTAGTCTTAAAGCAGCAATTGTATCAGCAGTTTCTCCTGATTGAGTAATAAAAATACATAAAGTATGCTCATCAATTAAAGGACTTCTGTAACGAAATTCAGAAGCCATATCAACTTCAGTAGGAATTTTGCAAAACTTTTCAAAAGAATATTTAGAAGCAATTCCAGCGTGCATAGCAGTACCACAAGCAACTATATATATTTTGTTAAAATTTTTAAAATCTATGTTATCTAGTTCAAGATTAACATTTTTATCAAGAGAAACTCTTGAGCCAATAGTCTCTCTAATTGCATTTGGCTGTTCAAAAATCTCTTTTAACATATAATCTTCAAAGCCATTTTTTTCACTACTTTCTGCATCCCAATCAATATTTTTAATATCTTTTTGTATCTCATTTAAATTTATATCAAAAAAATTAACTGAATTTTTTTCAATTATCCCAATTTCTTCTTCATCAAGGAAGTAAAATTTAGTTGTGTGAGATAATGCAGCAGGAATATCAGAAGCAATAAATTTTTCATCATCTTTTATTCCAATAACTAAAGGACTATCTTTTTTGGCAACAATAATTTTATCAGGAAAAAGAGGGGAGATGACTTCAATTGCATAACTACCCTTTAGCTCTTTTAATGTTTTAGAAATTGCTTGTAAAATGTCGCCTTTATAATTTAAATGAATTAAATTAGGAATAACTTCAGTATCTGTCTCAGAATATAAGGTATAGCCATTATCTAAAAGCTTTTGTCTAAGTTCAAGGTAATTTTCAATAATTCCATTGTGAACAACTGCAAAAGTTTTAGAATTATCAAGATGAGGGTGAGAATTTTCTTTAGAAGGCGAGCCATGAGTAGCCCATCTTGTATGTGCAATGCCAACATTTCCTTGTAAAAGTTCTAAATCTTTATTATCTTGTAAAACCTTAACTCTGCCTTTATCTTTGATAATATCAATTTTATAAGTATTATTAAATGGATTTAATACAGCAATCCCAGCTGAATCATAACCTCTATATTCTAATGAAAGCAGACCATTAATAAGAACAGGTACAGCTCTTTTATTTCCTATGTATCCAACAATTCCACACATAATATACCTCCTCGAAATCTACTACATTATAATATATAATGATTAGAAAAAAAGTGCAATAAAATATATTCTTTTAAATTTTATTAATCTAAAAACTTAATAAAAATTAATATGTAAAAAATATAGCATAATGAATGGGCAAAAGCAAGAAAATAAAAAAGAAATATATATAACAATTTGATAAAAAATAAAAAACAAAAAATCTTAGAAAAGCTTAAGACAAGCTAATTATAAGATTTTTTACTTTTTTATTAAGTTTTTAGCTTAATAAAATTAACATAATGTAAAATGGAGGGAAACAAATGAAAGATAAGAAAATACAAAGAAAAAGTAATTTACAATTTCAAAAGAAAAGAAAAAAATTAAAAGAAAAAGGAATTACATTAATAGCGCTAGTAGTGACAATAATAATATTGCTAATATTAGCGGGAGTAACATTAAATATGGCAATATCAGGAGATGGACTATTTAGCAAAGCAAGAAATGCAGCAGATAAGTATAAGAAAGCACAAGAAGATGAAGGTGAACTAATTGATGACATAACAAGAGATATGGAAAAATTAAGTTCAGAAAAAGCAGGGACACCAGTAAAAATACCAGAAGGATCAAATTGGGAAGAAAAAAATGTAACGCCAGTAGCAGATGGAAGAGGAAACACAATTCCAATTCCAGAAGGATTTTATTATGTAGGAGGAGATATAGATACAGGAATAGTAATATCAGATGTAGAAAATGATGATTTAAATAATTCAAAACATGGAAATCAATTTGTATGGATATCATGTACAGATGCTGAATATGAACAAGCAAAGGATGATGTATTAGAGAATAAATGGATGTGTGATGATTGGTATTACAATTTACGGAGATTCAAATGGACTTTTGAGTACTGAAGGGAGAGGCGATGGATTGGCTTGGCACGACAATTATTCTAATGAAGAAAATGAATTTGTGAAAGGTAGCTATCCTGCAATAGATACTGATGATTGGGAAAATAACCAAACGGAGGTGGCTAAGAAAAGTTTAGAAAAATATAAAGGATTTTATGTTGCAAGATTTGAAGCGGGAATTCCAAGTACTGCGAGTTTTTATAGTGATGGAGTAGGAGATTATATTGTTAAAGGAAGAAATGATACAGAACTGATAAAAAGTTATAAGCCTATAAGTCAAAAAGGGATGAAAGCATGGAACTTTATATCACCAGTTAATGCAAAGGTGGTATCAGAAAATATGTATAAAGATGATTCGAAGGGCGTTGAAAGCTACTTGATTGATAATACAGCATGGAATGTAATATGTAATAAATTCGGTAAAATTTTAAGTAAAAATAAGAATGGAATGTCTTTGAAAGATATGTCACAATTAGGAAATTACTATGATAATTCAACTACTAGATATCGAGAGTTAGATGCAATATGGGCTTTATGGTTAAGTAATGGTTTTGACGGTTTTTGTCCAGATTGTTATAGAAAAGGAAGTATAACTGAAAGCGATATGGAAAGAGGAGATGAACGTGGACATATTGAATTAGAGACAGGTGCAAGTGATGATTTTAAAATTTATAATATATTTGATATGGCAGGAAATTTAGGAGAATGGTCATCTACACATAATATGACATCTGGGGATATGTTTGCGTTAGTTCAGGGAGGTACATTTATATATAAAAGTTCAGTTAGGCCAGTTACTAGTGTTACGGCGCATGATAATATTAGAACTTCTTTATATGATATTGGATTTCGTGTTATACTATATATAAGGTAACTATTATGGTAAATGGAAAAAACTTAGGTGTTATAATTGAAAATTCGAATATAAACTTTGAATTAGGTTGAGGGCATGAAAGTATTAAACCAGCACTAGGCATAAATTTTATAATAATATCGAAAAAAATGTAAAATATATAATTTATAATTACAATATTTATATAAGATTATGAATTTATTATAATTTAATTAATGTAAAAACTTAATAAAAATTTATATGCTAAAAATATAGCATAATATCAATATAAAATCAAGAAAATAAAAATTAAAAGTAATTAACAATTGAATAAAAAAATGGAAAATAAAAATCTTATAAAAAGCTT
>CANQYG010000082.1 GCA_947628015.1 uncultured Clostridia bacterium | reverse complement strand
TCAATTTAATATTAAGAAATGAAATTATATTACTAGATATAAAAAATGGCTCTATAAAAAAGTGTCGGGTATTAAGCATTAAGAGTATAAAGAAAGAGGATTATATAAGAGTGGAAAAATAAAACGTCAAGTAAAAAGATAAATGCAATTTGGAAAAATAAAATGTAAAAATATAATAAAAAGCCTTGTCAAACAAGGCTTTTTATGTTAAAATAATTATGCTTATGTTTTTTAAGCATCCTTGCTTATCTGTTAGTAGATAGGCTATTAACCCACAAGGAGGTGAAGATAATGAATAAATACGAGAGTGTTATCATTATTAATCCATCTGTAGATGATGAAAAAGTAAAAGAATTAGAACAAAAATTTACAGATTTGATTAATAAAGATGGAAAGCTTACAAAAATTGATGAATTAGGTAGGAAAAAACTTGCTTATGAAGTTAGAAAGAACAAAGAAGGTATCTATGTTGTTTTATATTTTGAAGCTAATCCTTCTCTAATTGCAGAATTAGAGAGAAATTACAGAATAACTGATGAAGTTATTAAATTTATTGTTATAAGAGTAGAAGAATAAACAAAAGTAAGAGGGGCTTTATTTTATAGAAAGGTAAGGTACTAATATGAATAAAGTTATTTTAATGGGTAGATTAACAAGAGACCCAGAAGTAAGATATACACAAACAAACAATACTCTAGTTGCTTCTTTTTCACTAGCTGTTAATAGAAGATTTACTAGAGAAGGAGATACTCAAACAGCAGATTTTATCAATATTTCAGCTTGGGCTAAGACTGGAGAGTTTGTTAGCAAATACTTCAAAAAAGGAATGCAAGTTGCTGTAGTAGGTAGAATCCAAACAAGAAGTTGGGAAGATGCCCAAGGTCAAAAAAGATATGCAACAGATGTTGTAGCAGAAGAAGTTTATTTTGCAGATAGCAAGAGAGCAGATTCTGATTCAAGTAATTTTGATGATACATTTGGAGCAGATGCATCAAATAGTGGTGCAGGGGACACTTCAGATTTTGAAGTATCATCAGGAGACGATTTACCATTTTAAATTTTAACAAAAAGGAGGTAAAAACAATGGCAGAGAAGAAAAATAATAGAAGAAATAACAACAAAGACTATGATGATGATTATAGAGTAAGAAAAATTAGAAAAAAAGCTTGTCCTCTTTGCAGTGATAAAAATTTAGTTTTAGATTATAAAAATCCAGAACAATTAAAGAAATTTGTTAATGAAAGAGGAAAAATTCATCCAAGAAGAACAACAGGTGCATGTGCAAAACATCAAAGAGATATAACTACAGCTGTAAATAGATGTAGACATATTGCAATGTTACCATATTCACAAGACTAATTATATACGTTAGAATAAAGAGCTGTAATCAAGAGTTATATAGGATTACAGCTCTTAAATTTAAAATATTATTTTAGATTAGAAAATCAAAAAGTTTTTTAATCTAAGATAATGATAAGGGATTTAGTTTGAATGAAACCAATCTTTCATTTCTATGTATGCCTTTGAAAAAAGCGAGAAAGGAATGAAGTTTTAATGAAAAAAAAGAGAGTTATTGCAATTACAATAGTAGTTATAATATTAATTATAATGCTTATAGTTGCTAATTTTAACCGAAAAGAAAAAACTTTAAACAATAATTTTAAAATATTAACATCATTTTATCCAATATATATAATAACTCAAAACATTACAGATGGTGCTAAAAACATAGAAGTTAGCAATATGTCTGATGTTAATGTGGGGTGTATTCATGATTATTCTTTAACTACATCTGATTTGAGAAAATTTGAAACAACAGATGTATTTATAGAAAATGGAAAAGATTTAGAAACTTTTACAGAAAACATTGTTAGTCTATATCCAGATATTAAAATAATTGAAAGTGCAGAAGATGTTTCAAATATTATAGAAGATGAAGATGAAAAAAATGCTCATATTTGGCTTTCAATAGACAATTATATAATGCAAATAAATAAAATTGCTGATAAACTTGCAGAGGAAAATGCTGAAAATGAAGCAATATACTTTGACAATGCAAAAGAATATACACAAAAATTATATACTTTAAAACAAGAATATAGTAACATTAAAAATAATCAAGAAAAAAAGGCAGTCTGCTTAAATGAAGCTTTAGAATATTTATTAGAAGATTTAAACATAAAGGGTATTAACATACAGTCAGACCACGAGCAATCAACAATTTCAGCAGAGACTATGAAAGAAATAATTGAAAAAATGAAAGCAGAAAATATTAAGGTTATTTTTATTGATAAATATGACAATAAAAATGTTGCAGAATTATTAGCAAATGAAACAAATGCAAGTATTTATACTTTAAATTCAGCTATGACTGGAAATGATGACAAAGATAGTTACTTAGATATAATGAAAGAAAATTTAGAAATTATAAAAAATATAGACTTTTAGAAAAAGGTTTATAGGCAACCTTTTAAAAACCTAAATATATTAGACAAGGAGTTTAGTATATAGTATGGAAGCTTGTGGCTTACATTGTACTAAAATTGAAAACATATCTGTAAAAATAGAAAATCAAACTATTTTAAAAGATGTTACTTTTGATGTTCATTGTGGTGAACTTACAATGATAATTGGTAAAAACGGAGCCGGTAAATCAACACTTTTAAAAGCATTACTAAATGAGATTGAGCACACTGGAAAAGTTGAATTTATTGATATGAAAGAAAACAAAAATAAAAAAATAAAAATTGGTTATGTTCCACAATCATTAAATATAGAAAGAAATATGCCAACAAGTGTGTATGATATGTTTGCATCTTATATATCTGACAAACCAGTATTTTTTAGAAAAGATGTGGAGCTATACAAAAAAATAAAAGAATGTTTAAAAACTTTTGGCGCAGATAAGTTAATTGATAATCGAGTAGGAAATTTATCTGGAGGAGAACTTCAAAGGATACTTCTTTCAATAGCTACATATCCAATTCCTAATTTGCTTATTTTAGATGAGCCAGTATCTGGTGTAGATAGAAATGGTACAAGAGATTTTTACGAAATATTATCTAAATTAAAGGATAAATATGATATGTCAATAATACTAGTATCACACGATTTAGAGCTAGTAAAAAAATTTGCTGATAAAGTTGTTTTATTAGATAAAGAAGTAAAAAAACAAGGAACAGTAAATGAAGTTTTTGAAAGCAATGAATTTAAAGATTGTTTTGGAAATATATAACTTAAGGTTTTAGAAGGGATAAAAATTAATGGATATAATTTATAATATTTTAGAAACCATACTTCCTTTTGAATTTATGCAATATGCGTTTATGAAAAACGCATTTCTAGCAATATTATTAGTTTCACCAATATTTGCAATTCTTGGTACAATGATTGTAAATAATAAAATGGCATTTTTCTCAGATGCCTTAGGACATTCAGCACTTACAGGTATTGCAATAGGGAGTATTTTAGGAATAAGCAATATGAATATATCAATGTTCATATTTGCTGTAATATTTGCTATATTACTTAATTTAGTAAAAAATAAGACAAGCTATGGTGCAGATACAATAATCAGTGTATTTTCTTCAATAGCAATAGCCTTAGGTTTAGCTATTTTAGCTCAGAGTGGAAGTTTTAACAAATATTCTAGTTACTTAGTAGGAGATATACTTAGCATATCAAAAACAGAAATAATTTACTTATTTATTGCATTTATTTTAGTATTTATTTTTTGGGGTAAATTATTTAATAAGCTAAATGCAATAAGCATTAATCCAGTGCTTGCTAAATCTAAAGGAATCAATGTTAAATTATTAGATAATATGTTTGCAATTATAATTGCTGTAATGGTTATGATTTCAATTAGATGGGTAGGAATTTTGCTTATAAACTCAATGATGATACTTCCAGCAGCATCAAGTAGAAACATTGCTAAAAATATGAGAAGTTATCACGCATATTCAATTATATTTGCACTATTCTCTGGAATTGTAGGATTAATTATTTCATATTATACAAATATACCAACAGCACCAATGATAGTAATTTTGTCAGGTATTATTTATTTTATAACATTTGGAGCAAGAAAAGTAGTAAATAAATAGCGTATTTGACACTTAGAAAGGAATTTCTTATGAGTAGTAAAAAATCAAGTAAAAAGAGTTTTAATTCAGCCAAAGCGAGTAAAAAAGGAAAAAAGAAATTAAGAGCAGTAATTTTATTTTTAATAATTATAATTGCAATAGCAATAGGAATATTTATCTATACAAACAGAACAGAGCCGTCACTTGCTTTAAAAGAATATTTTTCAAAGCTTGAAAATAAAGACTATGAAGGTATGTATGATTTAGTAATAACAGATATGTCTAAAGAAGATTTTATTACAAGAGTAAAAAATATTTATGAAGGAATTGAAGCAACTGATATATCAATTACGATTGCAACAAATTCTTCTAATAAGGAAGAAGAAGGCATAACAAATATAACTTATACAAATTCAATGCATACATTAGCTGGTAACACAAGTTTTATAAATAATGCTAAGATGAAGCAAGTAGAAAATGAATATAAAATTTTATGGGATTCTTCATTAATATTTCCAGACTTAAATGATAATCAAAAAGTTAGAGTAAGTACAGTTTCATATACTAGAGGTACAATTTATGATAGAAATGGAATTGCTTTAGCAAAAAAAGGCTCAATATATCAAGTTGGTATTGTTCCGGGTAAGATGAATGAAAGTACAGATTTAGACAAAGTTGCAAGTTTATTGGGAATATCAAGAGAAACAATTGAAAATAATCTTAAAGCTTCTTATGTTAAAGATGACACATTTGTACCTTTAAGGAATATTTCAAGAGAAGAACAAGATTTAAAAAATGAATTATTACAGATAAAAGGTATAATGATTTCTGATTTAGATGCAAGAGTATATCCGTATAAAGAAGCTACATCTATTTTAACAGGTTATGTTCAAGAAGGAGAAGGAAAAACAGGTTTAGAATATGCTTTTAATGATAAGTTAAAAGGAGAAGATGGTGTAGAAATATACATAGTAGATGAAAATGGCTCAAAGGTTAAAACAGTGCAATCTAAAGAGGTTAGAAATGGTGAAGATGTTAAATTAACAATTGACGTTAATCTTCAAAATAAAATATATGAACAGTTTAAACAAGATAAAGGAGCTTTTGTATCAATCAATTACAACACAGGAGAGGTATTGGCAGCTGTAAGTACACCTTCTTATGATGCAAATGACTTTAGCATTGGTATAACAAATGAAGAGTGGGAAAAATTACAAAATGATGCAAATAAACCAATGTATAATAGATACTTGGGAGCATATGCACCGGGTTCTTCATTAAAACCTATTGTTGGAGCAATTGGAATAAGTACAAATAGTTTTACAGCAACAGAAGATTTTGGAGCAAGTGGAACTAAATGGCAAAAAGATAGCTCTTGGAAAGATTTATATGTAACAACATTAGAAACATATTCAGGAGATGCAAATCTAGAAAATGCTCTAGTATATTCTGATAATATATATTTTGCAAAAGCAGCTTTAAAAATAGGAAAAAATGAGTTTCAAAAAGGATTAAATAGTTTAGGATTTAATGAAAAAATTGATTTTGTACAAGATGCATCAAGTTCAAGCTATGGAAATATGGATAGTGAAGCGGAATTAGCAAACTCAGGGTTTGGTCAAGGTCAAATATTAGTAAATCCAATTCATATGGCAAGTATATATTCAGCATTTGCAAATGGAGGAAATATGGTACTTCCATATATTGAAAAAACAGAAAATAGTGATGGAGAAGCAGTAACAAAAATATATAAAGAAGGAGTATTTTCAGATAGAGTAACAGATATTATAAAACAAGATTTAATTCAAGTTGTTGAAAGAGGAACAGCTAAAGCTTGCAAAATTGAGGGAAAAGTAATAGCAGGAAAAACTGGAACTGCTGAAATAAAAGCATCACAAACAGATACAAAAGGAACAGAAATAGGTTGGTTTAATAGTTTTGATGAAAATGGAACACTTTTAATATGTATGTGCGAAGATGTAAAAAATCTTGATGGAAGTCATTATGTAGTAGGAAAGGTAAGAAATATATGGGAAAAATAATATGGAAACCGGGAACATTTGAATATCCAATTCCAGCTGTAATGGTAAGTTTAGGAGATATGGAAAAATCAAATATTATAACAGTAGCTTGGACAGGAATATTAAATAGTGATCCAGCAATGGTTTATATTTCTGTAAGACCAACAAGATATTCTTATAATATAATTAAAGAAACAAAAGAGTTTGCAATAAATTTAACAACAAAAGACCTAGCTTATAAAACAGATTGGTGTGGTGTAAAAAGTGGAGCAAATGTTGATAAATTTAAGGAAATGCATTTAACAAAACAAAAAGCTCAATTTATAAAATGTCCATTAATTAAAGAAAGCCCTGTGTCGATAGAATGTAAAGTAGAAAAAACAATAGACTTGGGAAGTCATACAATGTTTGTAGCAAGAGTATTATCAATAGATGCAGATGAGAAATATATTGATAAAAAAGGAGCATTTGATATATCTAAATGTAATTTAATAGCTTATGCAAATGGAGGATACTATCAATTAGGTAAAAAGATAGGAAAGTTTGGATATTCTGTTCAAAAGAAAAAAGGAAAAAAATAATTAACAAAAAAATGTTTTCTGTAAAAATAGAAAACATTTTTTGTGTATTATTCAGCATTTGCAAATTTTTGCTTAGTTTGATCAATTTTAGCTTGTTCTGCTTCTTCAGTTTTGTACCAACCTTTTTCAGACATTAAATTATAAAGCTTGTTTTGTATGTTTAAAGACTCTTCTAGTGCACATTGAAAAGCTTCGTGAACTTCAGCTGTTGTAGATTCTAATGTTCCGTGAAGATATAAATCACAAACACCTTTAATTACTAATAATTCGTTTTCCATTAAATCTCTGTCTTCCATAAAAAAACTTCCTTTCTTGTATGCATTTTTCATACATAATAAAACTTCTTATAATAGTTTTAAAAATTTGTCGTAAATCTCAGCATGCTTTTTTTCTAATTCTCCCATATAAGAAGATAATGCAACATCTTGTAATTTTGCAGATGTCTTAACTGAACATGATTTCATAAATTTTTCATGTCCTAATGAGTCTTCAACATATAAAAGTTCTTTACTTGTCATTTTTCATCACCACCTAAAAGTAATATTTCCAAAATAAGTTAAAATATTCATAAAAAAGAAAAAAATATAATATGATAACATCATATTAAAGAAAAATAATGAAAAAATGTATAATATATTGATAATATGCTATAATATACATATAATATATTATGGAGGTAATATTATGGCTACAATAAATGTAAATGTAGATGAAAAAGTAAAAGAACAAGCAAAGAAAACTCTTGATTATTTAGGAACAAATTTTACAAATGTTATCAATATGTTATTAAGACAAATAATTTTAACTGAAAGTATTCCATTTGAAATAAAAGTACCAAAATTAAATACTGAAACTACAAAAGCTATTGAAGATGCAGAAAAGGGAATAGGATTAAGCAAAGGA
>CANQYG010000081.1 GCA_947628015.1 uncultured Clostridia bacterium | reverse complement strand
CTTTTAGCAATTCTTTCAATATTATTGTAATAAAATCCGTCTTGTTCTTCTTTGCTCCAATCAAACATTCCTTTTGTTATATATACATCATTATTTACAATTCCAGTATTTCTTAATTCTTTATCATGTTTTAAAAATTCTTCTAATAATATTTCATCAAAATTTGATAATACATTATCAATATCAATACCAATTTTATATTTTTTTGACATATTCTTACTTCCTTACTTTTATATTTTCTATTGTTCCATCTTTATTTATTCTAAAGTTTTTATAAAATATTATATTTATAACTGCATATTGTTCTATCATTGAAAGTGTTTGTCCTATTGCTGTACAAAATGGTGTTTTTAAAAATGATGTTACAACTCTTATTCCAGATGCTACTAACTTATTTGATGTTACTTTACTTTCAAATTTATCTGTCAATTGCAGATAACATACTTTTAATTCATAAAGTGGATCTACTAAAAAGTCTACAATTTCTACACTTAAATACATTAACATTATAGCAAAATTTAGTTCATAATTTCTATATGAAAATAATATCATTAAGAAAGTTGTAAATAATAGTATTCCTATTAATTTGTAAGCATTTCTTCTATGTTCCTTATAATTAAATTTTTCTTTACTTATATCAATTTTTGCAACTGTATCTATTGCATATAACGAATCCCATTGTGTATCAGTTACTAACGCTACAAAATTTAATGCAACTATATATTCTTTTCCAAACTCTAAAGCGTTACTAAATCCAAATAAATATGTTATGAAAAAGAAAATATCTCGTACTATAGAAACTGATTCGTATTTTATATTTTTTAATAAATTAATTTTAAATTTAAACTTTTTATACTGTTTTATTGTTATTAGTAAAGTATATATAAATATTACCATTAATGTTACTACTACAATTATTACTTTATTTTTTATAAGTAAAGATAATCCTATCAATATTCCAAAATTTAATATGTTAAGAGTAAGCATATATTTATTTGCTATTTTTTCTTTTCCTTCAAAATATAGTTTTTCCATCACAAAAGAAAAAACTAATTGTATATATAACTGAATTACTGAATAAATTGCAAATTCTTTATATATACTATAATCCATATTCATAAATTTTATATAGCTTTTTATATTTATTGCAATAGATATAAATACAATAAATCCTATAATTATTCCTAATGTCATCCCAGACAATACTGCATTTTCATTTTTATCTTTTTCCTTGCTGATATTAGCTCCTATAGCAAAAATGGATTTGAAAGTAGCCCAAACAAACTGTATTGGATATGTAAGAGTAAAAACATTTGCTAGATTCTTATCTAATATCAAACCAAGCATCATCCAAGACAGTATAGGTATAAATGAAAAAATTGCTTGATTAAAACTTATTCTTAATAGTCTCTTCATCTATTATTATCCTTCTTGTTCTTTATTTTTTAACATTATTTACGCAAATAGTAAAGTTAATCAAATTTTTATTTCTGTATTTTCCAATGACCACTTTTATTATTTCCTATTCTTTTTAAAATTTGTTTTTTTCTGTAAATTATTCATATTAGTAGTTATAGTTCTTTTTGATATACCTATAATTTCAGCTAATTTTGACTGAGAAATTGTTGGCTCATTTTTTACTAATTCTAATATTTTGATTTCTATATTAGTGAAATTATCGGTGAAATTATTGGTGAAATTATTATTTTTGCTACCATTTATTTGATTTAATACTTTCATATATGTTTTTGATGGAGTGCATTTTATCATTACACCATCATTATTAATATCTATATTAGGTATTGGAACATCATATAATTCACATTCATTTTTGATTTTCTCAAATCCTCTGCCCCATGATTCTAATCTTTGTACTCCATTATAATGAATAAGTGCTTTTAAATATTTTCGTTATACATTAGCTAGTTCAAAATATTTGCCATGATTATTTATCAATTCATCATATTTTCCTTGTTCTGCAATTTTTCCAGCATCAAGCATTATTATATTATCAAAATCTTTTATAATTTCTAATGAGTGGGCAATAATAATTATTGTTTTTGATTTACTTAGTTTACCTATAGTTTCTTCTATTTTAACTTTACTATGATTATCTAATGCACTTGTTGCCTCGTCAAATAATATAATTGGTGTATCTCTTAATATAGCCCTTGCTATTGCAATCCTTTGTTTTTGACCTACTGAAATATTATTATTATTTTCATTTATTATTTCATCATATTTATTTGGTAAATTATCAATAAAATTATCTATATTGGCTAATTTGCAAGCATTTATCATATCTTCTTCTGTAGCATTTTCATTTACCATTAATAAGTTTTCTCTTATACTCATATTAAACAGTACTGGCTCTTGATTTACTATCGATATAGCATTTCTAAAACTCTCTTCGTTAAACTCTTTTATATCTTTTCCATCAAACTTTATAATTCCACTATAATTATCATACTCTTTTAATAATAATCTAAATATTGTACTTTTTCCAGCACCACTTTGTCCAACTATTGCATTTTTAGTATCTGGTTGTATAGTAAAACTAATATTTTCTATAATATTATTATTAGATGTATGATATTTAAATTTAGCATTTTCAAATTCTATTTTTCCAGCAATATTAGTATAGTTTTGCGTTCCAAATTTTTCCTTTTCCAGTTTGTCAGTTTCTAGTAGTGAATTTATCCTTTTCATGTTAGCCGTAAATTCGGAGATTCCAAAGTCATGCTCTATAATTCTATGAAAAACATCATCAACTATATTAGTCATATATGTAATAATTAACATTGCTGTTTCTATATCTAATAATGAATTTCTTAAATTGTTTATTATATATAATAATATTATTGCATCTCCTATAATCCTAATTGTCCATTTTGCTGTATTTACACTTTTTCCCAATAATCTTCTTTTAGTTCTTATATCTTTTAAACTGTTTATTTCTTTTTCAAATATGTGAAAACATTTTTCTTTTAGAGTTAATGCTTTAACTTCTCTTATTCCTTTTGTTGTTTCATTTAATATTGTTGAATAATTATCAGCACATATAAATTCATCTTTTAAATATTTTTTTGATTTATCTAATTGAATTTTAAATAGCCATAAACTTAATGTCGAAATTATAGTTACACCTATTCCAATTTTCCAATCTATAAAAAATATTATAAATAACATTACAACTGAAGTTGCTACATATGCGCTTTCTTGTAGCAGTGAACTTATTGTGCTCATCATCTCACTATCTGCTGCTTTTACTGTCGTAAATATTTTTCCTGATTTCATACTTTCAAATGAAGTCATTGATAAATTTAGTATTCTAGAATATATTTTTTTCTGAATATTAGCCGAAATTTTTTCTCCTGTGCTAATAACTATTCGTCTATATTGGTTATGACAAAAAGTTATTGAAAATATCCTTAATACTGCACATATTATTACCAGCTTTACTGCTTTGTCTAAATTCAAGCTCATTATATTTGCTATTAATTGCGAATACATTGTTGTATATATCATTGATGTAACAACAAATATAACCATAAATAATGAACCAATTATGTATTGTTTTTTATTTTCTTTAGAATATTTAAATAAATCTTTAAATGCATTAAAAAATCCATACTTTTCCATTGTTTCATTTTTCCTTCCTTAATTTTTGTATATATCATATATTTTTATAATTTCTATTATTCCATCTTTATTTATTCTAAAGTTTCTATAAAATATTATATTTATAACTGCATATTGTTCTATCATTGAAAGTTTTACAATTTGTAACGATTTCATTTCCATTGTATTATATGTATAAATTAAATTCAATCTTTTTTTGAAAAGTCTTAAAAATTTATAATACCAGAATCAATTATAACATAGAAAAAGAAGTGCAATCCATATTTATTTTGGATACACTTCTTATTTTCTCAATTGTTAAAATTCTTGCAATAATCTATCTATGCATTTTTTCCATGACAATTTTTATATTTTTTTCCTGAGCCACAATAGCATAAATCATTTCTACCAATCTTTGGTTCTTCATTTCTTACTGTTCTATCAATTCCGCCTTCTTTTGGAGACATTTTTCCATCAACTAATTCTATTGCTGCTTTTTCTTGTAATTTTGCATCTACGATTTTAGCTGATTCTTTTCTTTCTTGATTTTCGTCTCTCTTAGTAGCATGCATTAATAATCTTACTACATCATATTTGATGTCTAAAATCATTTGATCAAACATTACAGAGCCTTCTTCTCTATATACTACTATTGGATCTTTTTGACCATATGCACGAAGTCCAACACCACGTTTTAATTCGTCCATATTATCTATATGTTCCATCCATTTTTCATCAACTATTTTTAATAGTACGACTCTTTCAAGTTCTCTTAATGATTCTCCAAATTTTTGACATTTATCTTCATAAATTTCTACAGCTTTTTCTTGTAATTCATTTAATACATCTTCTTGTGTATATTTTTCTTTTTTGATTGTATCTAAAGATGTAATTCCATATATATTTGATACTTCTTGTAATAATCCTTCTATATCACTTGATTCTTCATTTATATATGATAATACTACTTCTTCAGCAACTGACTTAATCATAGCAATTATTGTATCTTTTAAGTTTTCGCCATCTAGTACTTCTCTTCTTTGTGAGTATATAGTTTCTCTTTGTCTATTCATAACATCATCATATTGAAGTACATTTTTTCTTATGCTGAAGTTTCTTCCTTCAACTTTCTTTTGAGCATTTTCAACTGCTTTAGAAATCATTTTTACTTCTATTGGCATATCTTCGCTTACGCCTAAAGAATTGTATAATTTAGAAATTGTATTTCCACCAAATATTTTCATTAAGTCATCATCTAATGCTATATAGAATCTTGATTCACCTTTGTCTCCTTGACGACCTGAACGACCTCTTAACTGGTTATCAATACGTCTTGATTCGTGTCTTTCTGTACCAATTATTTTTAGTCCTCCTGCGTCTATTACCTTTTGCTTTTCATCTTCTATACCTTTATCATATTTTTTAACTAAGTTTCTAAATTCTTCTCTTCTTTTTATTATGTTTTCGTCATCTGTTTCATTAAATGCAGTTGCCTCTTCTATTTCTTCGTAAGTATATTTATTTCTCATTTCTTGTTTTGCTAAATATTCACTATTACCACCTAAAACTATATCAGTACCACGTCCTGCCATATTAGTTGCTATTGTAACAGCTTTGTATTTACCAGCTTGTGCTATTATTTCTGCCTCTTTTTCGTGGAATTTTGCATTTAATACTTGATGTGGAATTCCTTCTTTATTAAGCATTTTACTTAATTTTTCAGATTTTTCTATTGAAACAGTACCAACTAAAACTGGTTGACCTTTTTTATAGCTTTCTTTAATATCATTTATAACTGCTCTAAATTTAGCATCTTCATTTTTATAAATTATATCTGATAAGTCTTTTCTTTGTAATGGTTTATTAGTTGGAATTTCTATAACATCTAATCTATATATTTCTTGGAATTCTTCTTCCTCTGTCATAGCTGTACCAGTCATTCCAGAAAGTTTATCATACATTCTAAAATAGTTTTGGAATGTAATATTTGCTAAAGTTTTAGATTCGTCTGCAACTTTTACATGCTCTTTAGCTTCTATTGCTTGATGAAGACCATTATTGTATCTTCTTCCATACATAATACGTCCTGTAAACTCGTCAACTATTAAGACTTCTCCGTCTTTAACGATATAGTCAACATCTTTTTTCATTATTCCATGAGCACGTAAAGCTTGATTTACTGCGTGAACTAACTCTGAGTTTTCTATATCATTGAAGTTTTCTAATCCAAATTCTTTTTCTGCTTTAGCTATACCTTTTTGTGTAAGTGATGCTGATTTTGCCTTTAAATCAACAATGTAATCATATTTTTCATTGTCTTCTTCTTGGTCTAAATCTTTTACATCTTCTTCTATAATTGTTTTAGATTCTAATTTTGCTACAAATCTATCTGCTTTTTTGTATATATCAGATGCTTGATTAGCACGACCTGATATAATAAGAGGTGTTCTTGCCTCATCAATTAAAATACTATCTATTTCGTCTACTATTGCATAATTTAATTCTCTTTGAACTAATTGATTTTTATATACAACCATATTATCTCTTAAATAATCAAATCCAAATTCATTATTAGTTCCATAAGTAATATCGCAGTTATATGCTTGTTGTTTTTCATTTGGTTTCATTCCACTTACAACTAATCCAACAGTAAGACCTAAGAATGAATATACTTTTCCCATCCATTCACTATCTCTTTTTGCTAAGTAATCATTTACTGTTATAATGTGAACACCTTTTCCAGTTAATGCATTTAAATATGCAGGAAGTGTTGCAACTAATGTTTTTCCTTCACCAGTTCTCATTTCAGCTATTCTTCCTTGGTGAAGTATAATACCACCAATTAATTGAACATCAAAATGTCTCATTCCAATAACTCTTTTAGCTGCTTCTCTAACAACTGCAAAAGCTTCTGGAAGTATGTCATCTAAAGTTTTTCCTTCGCTTAATAATTTTTTAAAGTATGTAGTTTTTTCTTTAAGCTCATTATCTGTAAGCTTTTGAATTTCTGGTTCTAAATCATTAATTTTTTTTACTAATGGCATTACTCTTTTTACTTCTTTTTCACTATAAGACTTAAATAATTTCATCTATGTTTCCTCTTTCCTGTATTTTTATTTTGCGTTAAATAATAAATTAAAATTTTACAAAATATATAACATTCATTACTATATCACTTAATTAGCAATTTTGCAATGTTTTTTTAACATTATTTTAATAAATTTTTAAGTGCAACGTCTACTTCTATTTTTGCAAACGGATTACAGTTAAAATAAACCTTTTTATCTGGTAGCTTATCATATATATCCATTTGATTAACATTTTCTTTTGTCAATATTAATGCGACATTGCCTCCTTCGTATTTATTTGTTTCTTCAACAAAATCATCTATTGTTTGATTTTTATGAATATCAAGACCAATATATCTTTGATTGCAATATTCATTTATAGTATTAGTTAATGAAGTCTGTTCATCTGAATCAGTATATAAATCAATATTTAAAAGAGAAACATATCTTACTTTTATTTTTAGTTCATCTCTTAAAAAGTAAAATTTTGATTTATCATCTATTACAACAATATCATCAACATTTGCATTTTTAAATTCATCTACAGTCATATATTTTGCAATTTTAGGTCCATCTTCATTTAAGTAACTATCAAAAATATTAACAATAGTGCTATTTAGTTCAAACATTGTATCTTGAACATTTATACATAATGAGATATTTTGAGAAATTGCTTGCATGCAAAGAATTACTGTAATATATGGATTACCATTTGTTACAACTAATGATTTTTTCTGCAAAAAAGCAGATTTAAATTCTTTAAATCTATTTAAAATATCTATTGATTTATTAAAGTTAAATTTAAAATCACTATTGTCGTTATTACTAGCTTTTTCTAATCTTTCTTTATTAGAATAAAAAGCAGCAATAATGTCATTTAAAGTCATAATTCTTTGCCTCCTTTCTCTTAATCTCTTTTTTTGTAATAACACTATATATTTTACCATAAAATTGTAAAAATATCAAGTTTTTTAAGATTTTAGATAGCATAAACTTTTTGTAGGGGAACTTTTGATAGAAATTTTTAAAGTATTTATTTTATTGAATTTTTGATTCCAA
>CANQYG010000080.1 GCA_947628015.1 uncultured Clostridia bacterium | reverse complement strand
TGTTATTGAAGTAGATAGTGATTCAAATGTTGAAGTAAGATTAAAATTATTAGATGAAATAGGCTCTAAACCAACTGTTATAACAAACTTTAATGAGATTAAAAATACCGCTCTGGAAAGTAACATCAGTACATAAAGATGTATCAGAGAGACTTAAAGAAGTAAGCCCGTCATTATATGATGAAGTAAGGAAGGTATTAAATGAAAATAAGGCTGAGAGACACATAAGAGGAGGAATGGCAACCAAGTTAAAATATATAAAGCTAAATAAGTATAGAAATAATAATTACTAATGTAAAGTGAAAAAAGCTAATTGTAAATAATAATAGTAGTAAATAAAAAAGTTAGAAGCAATTCTGCAAAATCATAATAGTAAAAAAATAATTGTAAAAAACACTTGAAAAAAATTAAAATATGTGTTATTATTAACAATAGTCGATGAAAATGAATTACATAGGAGGTGCTAAAAATGGCAAAATGTGATGTTTGCGGAAAAGCAGTAGCAAATGGAAACCAAATAAGTATAGCTCGTTCACACGTTAGTAGAAGAGCTCCAAGAACATGGAAACCAAATTTAAGAACAGTAAGAATAAAAGTAAATGGAGAAAATAAAAAAATGCATGTTTGTGCAAAATGCTTACGTTCATCAAAATTAGAAAATGCATAAATTAATTTAAGATTTTTAACAAAAACTAAAGTTTGTTAAAAATCTTATTTTTTATTGTAGTAAATATAATAGTCGATACAAAATTAAAACACTGATACTGTTTAGCTTTATATGTCAGTATGCAGTAATATAATTTCTTAAAGACTAAAAAGGCAAGTCATCATCTTCAATTGAAAAGTTGCTGATATTATTTTTTCCATTATTGTAAAATTTTTCTGCTTCGTCTTCCCATCCCTCATCTTCAATTGGGTCAAGATCGAAATCATATGCAAGTTCCATTAATGCAAAAGAAAAATCTAAAAATTCGTCATCAGGCATTAAATCAATAACTTTTTTAAATGTTTCTTTTAGCTCTTTTATATCTTTTTTTATTTTTTTCTCTTCATTTGAATGTGAAAGGTTATTATTTTTTTTGTTTTGTTTATTTCTATTTTTATTATTCATTTCTATCACCAAAAACATTATACATTGTCAAACTGAATTTGGCAATGTCTTTTGAAAAAGTTTTATAAATAAAAAAGACACTAGATTTTGCTAGTGTCTTAAAAATTAAGAAGATTCATATGTAGTTTAAATTATTTAATCTTTAATTCCAAAAATTAATTTTACAAATCCTCTTAGCCATTTTGGAACTTTTTTTACTACAATTTTCATAAATTACCTCCTTTAACTATTAATCACTAATTAAATTGCATTTTTAGCCTATTATTTTATAGGCTTTATTTTTGCCAAAGGCATATAAAACCTACAATAATAATAGTGCAACCAATTATAAATAGCCAACCTGAAATTGGAAGTAATAGAACAAGTAAAACTCCTAACCCAAATCCTATAAGACAAGTCGCAAGCAGTTTTTTAAGTATTCCCCACATATATTACCTCCTTTATAACAGTATATGAATTATAAAAAAAAATGGTTACGATACTAGTTATAAGCTGAAATATTAGGCAATAATAGATAATGAAAAAAATACTTACACAAAATTTTATAAACATATTCACTTAAAAACAATTTTATGATATATTAATTGTGTATGGAGGAAAAATATACAAATGGGTCGAAAAAGAAAGAATAATAAAATATGGCACGCATTAAGAAGATTTATAATATCAGCTATTTTTTTACTTGCTGTTGCAATATTAATAAATCTTGCTCCAAATTATGAAAAAAGTGATTTGAATGGAAGAATAAATTTAATTATAAATAATAACAATATAACAAAAAGTTTAAAATCAGATATTTTAACAGAAAATAATATGATATATTTATCATTTGATGATACAAAAAACTTTTTTGATGAATACTTATTATTAGATGAAAATAAAATAATTGCAACGTCTAATACAAAAACGGTAAGTATTCCAATAGATGGAGAAAAGGTATATGAAAATGGTTCATATATTGATAACAAATATAAAATAATAAAAAAAGATGATAAATATTATTTACCATTAAATACTCTTAGTACGGTTTACAATTATGAATTAAATTACAATGAAGAAAAACAAATAGTAACAATTGATTCGTTAAATAGAAAGTTAGTATCAGCAATATCATCTAAAGCATCAAGTATAAAATATAAACCAACTAATTTATCAAAAACAGTAGATAAAGTAGAAAGAGGAGAAACTTTATATATTATTCAAAATAATGAAAAAGGCGAAGATGAGAAAGAAGGAAAATATCTTAAAGTACGTACTGAAAATGGAGTAATTGGATATATAAAAGAATCAAAGCTAATAAATAAAGAAGAGGTTAGAGGTGACCTTACAAAAGAAAAAATTGATGGAAAAGTAGGAATAGTTTGGGATTATTATAATCAATACACTGCTGCACCAACAAGAACAGAAACAATAAAAGGAGCAGATGTAGTTTTACCATCATTTTTTGAAGTTAGGTCTGATGGAAGTTTAGCTGTTAATGTTGGTAACAGTGGAAAAAATTATATAAATTGGGCAAAACAAGAAAATTTAAAAGTTTGGCCAGTATTATCAAATAGTATGCTAAATGATTTAGACTCTATGTCAAATATTTTATCAACATTTGAAAATAGATCAAATTTAATTGACAATATTATAAATGAGTTAGTAAAAATAGATGTTGATGGATTATATGTAGATTTTGAAGATATGTACAAAGAGGATAAAGACAATTTTTCAAGATTTATTATAGAGATTGCACCAAGATTAAGAGAAATAGGAATGACTCTAAGTGTTTTACTAACAGCACCAGATGGTTCAGATACGTGGTCACTATGTTATGATAGAAATCTAATTGGAAAAGTTGCAGATTATGTTGTATTTATGGGATATGATGAAACTACTGGTTCATCAAAAACAGCAGGAACTGTTGCAGGTGCAAATTGGGTTGAACTTAATATTAGAAAGTTTTTAGGCCAAGAAGGAATCGACAAAAGTAAGGTAATACTTGCAATTCCTTTCTACACGAGACTTTGGCAAGAAACAAATGGAAATTTAACAAGCAAAGTAGTTAATATGAAAGACATAGAAATTCCAGAAGATGCAAAAGTAGAATGGGATGAAAATTTAAAGCAAAATTATATAGAATATAAAAGAGATAATACTATATACAAAATGTGGGTTGAAGATGAAAAATCAATTTCTTGTAAGCTAGATTTAGTAGAAAAATATAATTTAGCTGGTGCAGGTTTCTGGGAAAAGGACAGAGAAAAAGATACAATCTGGGATATTGTAGAAGAAAAATTAAAATAGTAATAATTTTAAAACCACCTGAATATAATATTTTAGGTGGTTATTTTGAATTTAGGATATATAAAATTGGATAAGCCTCAAAAAGGCCTATTTAGTAAATTTATTTTTCAAATTAGAAAAAATTTTAATTTAGCATATAAAGACAAAACAATTGATAAAAATTATTATATATGTAATTTAGAAGACAAATCAATAGACAGATTAATTAAGCTTTTAAAAAAAGATAATATAGATTATATAATTGCAGAAAAAGGCATAGATATTAATTATAAAAAGCTAAATGGAAGTTTTGCTCTAAAATATATGATTCCAGAGGTAGTAAAATACTGCTTTAAGCTGATAAATCCTAAAACAGAAGAAGTATATATTTGCACTAATAATTTTACAAATGAAAATATACAAATTATAAAAGATTTGTCATCATATGTTAAAGTTGTTAATATAATATCATCAAATAGTAGATATTTAGCATTAGAAAAAGAGCTAGAAAGAAGTGGCATATATATTACAGTAAACAATAACAAGAGAACTTCTTTAAAAAGGGCTAATGTTATAGTTAATCTTGATTTTAAAGACTTAAAAAATTATAGTATAAGTAGAAATATAATTATTGTAGATGTATCTAATAAGTTTAATATTGATAAAGGATTTGATGGTATATACATAAAGGGTGTAAAAATAGGAACTAAAAAAGTAATGAGAGTATTTGGAGAATATGAAAACTTTGAAAAAAATCAATTAATTGAAGCGGAAATGGTAAAAATTGAAAAATATAATATGGTAAGAGAATATATTAGAATAAATAAATTTGAGATAGAGCAAGTTATTGGAGAAAGGATTATAGAACTAGATGAATTTACTAGAATTAAAAAACTCATAGGATAAGTTAATGTTACAATTCTGGATTAATGCAGGCTCAAGTAAAAAGGCAAATGCAATACAAAAAATTTGAAAAAAATATTGACAAAATTTATATCTTGCATTAATATATATAAGATAAAAAAAGCTAAAGTGAATGACATCAAAAGCATCTATTTAGCATAATAAAAAATTATCATTTGTATGCAAAGGAGAATATACACATGGAAAACGAAGAAGTTTTATTAACACAAAAAGGTTATGAAAAATTAGAAGAAGAATTAGAATATTTAAAGACAGTAGAAAGAACAGAAATAGCAGGAAGAATTAAAATAGCATTAGGTTATGGAGATTTATCAGAGAATTCAGAATATGATGAAGCAAAATCTGCTCAAGAATTAAATGAAAATAAAATAATTGAATTAGAAAATAAATTAAGACACGCAAAAATAATTGACGAGTCTGAAATTGATACAAAAACTGTTCAAGTTGGAAACATCGTAGTAGTTCATGATATGCAATTTGATGAAGATGTAACATATACAATAGTTGGTTCAACTGAAGTTGATTTGTCTCAAAATAAGATTTCAAATGAATCTCCAATAGGAAGCGCTCTTCTAGGTGCTAAAAAAGGAGACATTGTTAGTGCTAAAATTCCAACAGGAATAGCTCAATTTAAAATTCTTTCAATAAAAAAATAATTAAAAATTTAAATATAATAAAAACCCAAAATACTATTTTTGGGTTTTTATATTGATTTTTTAAGCAAAAAATAATATAATAACATTCATAAAATCAAGGTTTATAGGTATCCTAAAAAAACCTAAATATAAAAATAAGGAAAGTTGCTAATGGGAGCTTTGATGACTACAACGAATTCTGGTGGAGAACTATTAAGTTTTAAGCTAGAAGGAATTGAAAAAATTCACCAAGGAGAAGATTCTATAGATGAAAATGGTAAAGTTTATTGGGATAAACACGCACCAATAATGTTTCCAATAGTGGGTAAGCTTAAAAGAAATCAAACAATAATAAATGGCAGAACTTATGAAATCTTACCAAATGGATTTGCAAATGATATGGAATATGAGCCAGTTACTAAGCTAGATAATTTTCACTCTTATATGTTAAAGAGCAATAAATATACCATGGCAAGATTTCCATATGAATTTGAATTATACAATACATATAGACAAGAAGAAAATAAACTAATATTTATATATAAGGTAATAAATACAGGAAATACAAATATGCCTTTTGGATTAGGCTCAATGCCAGCATTTAAAATAGATCAAGATGACTTTAAAAGAGGAAATTACTATTTAGAATTTGAAGAAGAAGAAACAAGGGCACATTTTTTGTATTTAATAGATGGACTAGTTGCAACTGAGTATGGAAAAAATAAATTAGAATATAACAAGTATATATCTCTAGATGAACATACCTTTGACAATGATGCAATTATTGTAAAAGGAATTCAAGATAAAAAAATAAGTTTAAAGAATAAAAGAACTAAAAAAACAATTTTAACGATGGACTTTACAGACTGGCCATATTTAGCAATTTGGTCAAAATCTGGCGCTCCGTTTATATGTATAGAGCCTTGGATGTCTACACCTGATAGCATTAACAGTTCTAATATATTTGTGAAAAAGCCAAATATGTTTGTGTTATCACCGAAAGAAGAATTTGAAAATAAATTTAGTGTAGAATTTTTTAATTAAGATTTAAGGATGTTTAATATGAAAATATTTATAATAACAGTTTTAGTAATAGTTATGGCAATATGCGTTATGGCGATATATGATGCAAGAAGATTAGGAGAAAAATTCTTTAGCTCACCTGATAAAAACAAAATTGCTAAATTAATAAAAATGATTAGTTTTTTTATATTAGTAATTTGTGGGATAGCTTTTTGCATAATAAATTAAATAAAAAATTAGGCAAATTTTAAGAAAATTTAGCAGTAGAAAATATTAGAAAGGAGCTTTGCTAAAAAACATATGGAAAAATTAGAAAACAAATATAATCCAAAAGATTTTGAAGATAAAATATATGAAGAGTGGGAGAAAAAAGGCTATTTTAAACCTAGTATGGATAAAGCTAAAAAGCCTTATTGTATAATGATGCCACCTCCAAATGTTACAGGAAAACTTCATATGGGACATGCTCTTGATGGTACAATTCAAGACATTTTAATTAGATTTAAAAGGATGAATAATTATGATGTATTATGGCTTCCGGGAACAGATCACTCAGCTATTTCAACAGAAATGAAAGTAGTACAAAAATTAAAAGAAGAAGGAAAAACGAAAGAGCAAATTGGAAGAGATGCTTTTTTAAATGAGGCATGGGATTGGACTCATAAATATGGAGGAATAATACAAGAGCAACAAAGAAAAATAGGATGTTCTTGTGATTGGGAAAGAAATAGATTTACTCTTGATGATGGAATGTCAGATGCTGTTTTAGAGCAGTTTATAAAACTATATGAAAAAGGTCTTATATATAAAGGAACAAGGATGGTAAATTATTGTCCAAGTTGTAAGACATCTATATCTGATGCAGAAGTAGAATATAAAGAAGAAGCATCTCATTTATGGCATATTCGTTATGAAATAGTAGGTGAAAAAGGAAAATATATTGAAGTTGCAACAACTAGACCAGAGACAATGCTAGGAGATACAGCAGTTGCAGTTCATCCAGATGATGAAAGATATAAAGATTTAGTAGGTAAAAAATGTATTTTACCTATTATGAATAAAGAAATTCCAATAATAGCAGATGAATTTGTAGAAAAAGAATTTGGAACAGGATGCGTTAAAATTACTCCTGCACATGATCCTAACGACTATGAAGCAGGATTAAGACATAACTTAGAGATTGTACAAGTATTTGATGAAAATTATAAAATGGGAAATCTAGTTCCAGAATATAAAGGTATGGAACTATTAGATGCAAGAAAAGCAATAGTAGAAAAACTAGAAGAAATAGGAGCATTAGTAAGTACAGAAGACTATACTCACAATGTTGCAAAATGTGAAAGATGTAAAAGTACAATTGAACCACAAATATCTATGCAATGGTTTATAAAAATGAAAGAATTAGCAAAAAGAGCAGCAGATAGTGTAAGAAATGGTGAAGTTAATTTTGTTCCTAAAAGGTATGAAAAACAATATTTTAATTGGCTAGATAATATACAAGATTGGTGTATATCAAGACAATTATGGTGGGGACATAGAATACCAGCATACTACTGCAAAGAGTGTGGTGAAATTAATGTTTCTAAAACAAAACCTGAAAAATGTAAAAAATGTGGAAGTACAAACTTAGTTCAAGATGAAGACACATTAGATACATGGTTTAGCTCAGCATTATGGCCATTTTCAACATTAGGTTGGCCAAATGTGGAAAACGAAGATTATAAAAGGTTCTATCCAACAAGTGTACTAGTTACAGGATTTGATATAATAACATTTTGGGTATCAAGAATGATGACTCAAGGTTTAGAGTTTACTGATGTTGCTCCATTTAAAGATGTTTTAATACATGGAATAATTCGTGATAGCCAAGGAAGAAAAATGTCTAAAACTTTAGGAAATGGTATTGACCCTCTTGAAGT
>CANQYG010000079.1 GCA_947628015.1 uncultured Clostridia bacterium | reverse complement strand
AATCTTTTTAAGGCATCTTCTATATTTCCATTATTAACTTTAATCTCTGACATCTATCTTATCCCCTCCTTCCAATGCTTTAGCTTTATATAGTGGGATATTGAACCTTAGGTTCAATCTTTTTTCTTTAAATACTTTAGTATTATACATTATATTCCCTAAGCTTGTCAAGAGTTGACATTAATATTTTTATATTATTGGATTTTTTTCATAGAATTCTGATTTTAAAACAGGTTTATGTTCTTTTATTGTTTCTTGTGCATCTAATATTCGTTGGTTTGATGAACCTCTAAATCTTAGCTTTGGACTTTTTAGGTCTTCTACGAATTTTCCATCAACTACTACATCTATATATTTTAGTAATTCTTTTGTTGTTGAATTTGTTTGTGCCATATTTTCAACTATATCTTTTTCAAAGTCAAATCCTGTATAGCACCATATTGTTTTATCTGGATATTTTTCTTTTACTTCTTTTATTAATGGAAGTAAGCCTTCTTGATTTGCTGGCTCTAGTGGTTCCCCTCCTAGCAAACTTAATCCTTTTATATAGTCATGGTCTAGAAATTTTATTACATCTTCTTTGGCTTCATTGTCAAATTCATTTCCATATTTGAAATCCCACGCACATTCATTAAAGCATCCTTTGCAATGATGATTGCATCCACTTACAAATACTGATACTCTTACACCTTCACCATTTGCTACATCAACTCTTTTAATATCTGCGTAATTCATTCTTTTCTCCTCTTATAAATGTAATACTCTCTGTTTTATTTCTTTTGTTTTTCCTGCATTCCAGAAGTTTTCTCCTAAGTATCCACAAGTACGTCTTACTACTGTCATTTTTGCGTGATCTTTATTGTGACAGTTTGGGCATTCCCATTCATTATTTTCATTTATTGTAATTTCTCCATCAAATCCACAAACATGGCAATAATCTGATTTTGTATTAAATTCTGCATATTGTATATTATCATATATAAATTTAACAACACTTCTTAAGGCCTCAAGGTTATTTTGCATATTTGGAATTTCTACATAAGAGATAGCTCCACCTGTTGATAATGTTTGGAATTCACTTTCAAATTTTAATTTATCAAATGCATCTATTTTTTCTCTAACATCTACGTGATATGAGTTTGTATAATATCCTTTATCTGTAACATCTTTAATTGTTCCAAATCTTTCTTTATCAATTCTAGCAAATTTATAGCATAAGCTTTCTGCTGGTGTACCATATAGTGCAAATCCAATGTTTGTCTCTTTCTTCCATTCTGCAACTTTATCTTTTAAGTATTTCATAACAGTTAACGCAAAATCATGTCCTTTTGGAGATGTATGAGATTCTCCTGTCATTAATTTTGTCATTTCGTATATTCCAATATATCCTAATGATATAGTTGAATATCCTCCATATAATAGTTTATCTATTGTTTCACCCTTCTTTAATCTTGCTATTGCTCCATATTCCCAGTGAATTGGGCTTGTATATGTTTTTGTTCCAAGTAATGCTTTATGTCTGCACATTAAAGCTTCTTTGCAAAGTTCTAGTCTTTCATCTAATTCTTTCCAGAATTTTTCCATATCGCCTTCTGCAACTATTGCAACTTGTGGTAAGTTAATACTTACAACACCTTGATTAAATCTTCCTTCAAATTTGTAGTTTCCATTTTCATCTTTCCAAGGTGATAAGAAACTTCTGCAACCCATTGGACTAAATACATTTCCTTCATAATTTTCACGCATTTTTTTAGCTGAAATATAATCTGGATACATTCTTTTAGCTGAGCATTTTACTGCAAGTTCTGTTAAGTAATCATATTCTCCACCTGTCAAATTGTTAAAATCATCTAATACATATACTAGTTTTGGGAAAGCTGGTGTAATATAAACTCCTGCCTCATTTTTGATTCCTTCATATCTTTGTCTAATTACTTCTTCTATAATCATTGCATTTTCTTTTATGTATGGGTCATCTTTTTCTAAATGTAAGAATAATGTAACGAAAGGAGATTGTCCATTTGTTGTCATTAAAGTATTTATTTGATATTGTATAGTTTGAACTCCTGCTTTTAATTCTGCTCTAACTCTTTCATCAACTAAATCTTCTATGATTTCTCTAGATAATTTATTTTTATATTTATTTTCTATTGTTTTCTTATATTTATCATAACTTTTTCTTAAATATTTTCCTAAATGTATTAAATCAACAGATTGTCCACCATATTGGTTACTTGCAACTGCTGCTATAATTTGTGTCATAACAGTACATGCAACTTGGAAACTTTTTGGACTTTCAATCATTTTTCCATTCATAACTGTTCCATTGTCTAACATATCTCCTATGTTTATTAAACAACAATTGAATATTGGTTGAATAAAGTAATCTGCATCATGAAAGTGTAAAACGCCGTCTTTATCAGCTTTTGATATTTTTTCTGGAAGTAATATTCTTTTTGTTAAATCTCTTGAAACTTCTCCTGCTATATAGTCTCTTTGAGTTGAGGCAAGCCTTGTATTTTTGTTAGAGTTTTCTTCAGCAAGCTCTTTATTTTGATCTTTTATTAATTTTAAAATAGATTCATCAGTTGTATTTTGTTTTCTAACTAATGCTCTTGTATAACGATATACTATATATTTTCTTGCAAGTTCAAATTTTTCAAATTCCATTAATTTGTTTTCAATATCATCTTGAATATCTTCAACAAGCATTCTATTTTTTCCTAATTCTTCTATATAATTAACTATTTCTTTAATTTGCTCTTTAGAAACTCTTTCTTTTGGCCTAACTTCAGCATTTGCTTTTTCTATTGCATTTACAATTTTAGCCCTGTCAAAATCAACTATTGTTCCATTTCTTTTTACTACTTTCATTTTGTTACTCCTTTTAGATAAAATTTATTCGAAATTTTGTATTTTTGAAAAAATGATTTTTTTAATTTTTTTATTTTTAACAAAAAATTTATTTTTCAATTTACATTTTTATCTTACATCAAAAAATCTTTAAAAGTCAATACTTTTTTCAAATACATCTATGTTTATCTTTTATGTTTATTAATCGTTGTAATCATTGATTCTTTTGTGTTTAAAGAATTGGTATTTTTTATTTAATTATGTTGCTTGTTTCTCTTTTTTCTTCAAAATAGTAGTATTAAAGAGTTTTATTTCATTTTTATTACATTTTTAAATTTTTGTTTAAAAAATAGAAAAAACAAAAAAATGATTTTTTTATTTTTTCTATTTTTTATATTTTTTATTTTTTATATTTCTCTTGCCTTGACAATTAATCTTCTTTTTCCAAAATCAGTACATGTAATAAGTGTTAATTCTCTTTGGCCATTAGTAAGCTGGCTTGTACAACTTACATCAGTTGGTTCTACAACATTTCTATCATATATCGAATATGTTATCGTTCTTCCAGATAAGTCTTTTAATGTTACTTGGTCTCCTACATAAGCATTTGCTAGTTTTCCAAACATTTTTCCACTTTTATAGTTGTGCCCTACTATACAATAGTTTCCAACTTCATTTGGACTTGGTCCCCAATACTTACATAATGATACTTTTAAAAGTTCGTCATTTTCTTCAGTTAAAACTGGATAGCTAATTCCTAGTTTTGGAATAGTAAGAATTGCTTCACTTTCATATGTTTGCCCATTACTTGTTGTAACTTCGCTTGCTATTGGTTCTGTTTGTTCCTCTGGAGTAATATCTTGTATTGGAATCACTTGCGAATCATCTGAATTGTTATCTAATGATACAACTATAGTATGTTCTTCTATAATTGTATTATCATTCGCTATTTGCTCTAATATCTCGTGTGATAAACCTTCTTTAGCAATTTTATTCCTTTCTGATATAATATAATACAAAGAAAGGACAATAATTACAATGACAGATATTATATATAAAGTTTTATATACTTTTTTCTTTTTCTTCATCTCTTTTGTAACATATACTTTTTCTGATATTAATATCTGATTCATTTTACTCCCCTTTCCTTAATTTCATTTTATTGGCAATTTGGGCATATTCTTCTAAAGTTAGTTCTTCTCCTCTAATATTATTTTTTATATTCAAATCATCTAAAATTTCTTGTAATTTTTCTTTTTCTACAATTGATGAAAGTGAATTTAATATTGTTTTTCTTCTTTTTGTAAAATTAGTTTTTATTAAATCAAAAAACAATTTTTCATCATTAACATCTACTCTAGGCTTTTCTAATTTTGTTATTTTTACTATACTTGAATCCACCTTTGGGCTTGGTATAAACTCTTCTTTTCCAACATTTTTAATTATTTTACTATCTGCATAATAATTTACAAAATATGTTATAGCCCCTGCTTTGCTTTTTCCGGGCTGTTCACATATTCTTTCTGCTACTTCTTTTTGTATTAATATAGTAATATCTTTTATATTTGTTTTAAGTAATTCTGTAATTATTGATGTTGTAATGTAATATGGTAAATTTGCAACTACTTTTGCATTTGGAAAAGATTTATTTATATCAATACTTAATATATCTTTATTTATAATTTCTAAATTATTATATGCAATAAACCTAGTTTCTAAAATTTCACACATTTTTTTGTCTAATTCTACTGCATAAACTTTTTTTGCCTTTTCAAGTAATACTTTAGTAAGTGTACCTAATCCTGGCCCAATTTCAATAATAGTATCATCTTTATTTACTTCTTCTGCTATTTTATTAATAGATTCCTCATTTATTAAGAAATTTTGTCCTAAATTTTTATTAGGATACACATTATACTTATCTATAATATATTTTGTTTCTTCATATAAATTCATAAATTCCTGCCTCTTAATGTTGTCCTTGAGTTATTTCATCTTGCAAGGTTACATTTATAACTGTTCCTTCATCTACTTTCGTTCCAGAAGCTGGGTCTTGCGATATTACAATTCCACTTCCTTTACTTGAGATATTTAGATTTTTTGCATTTAGCATAATTTTAGCCTGTGCTAAACTTACTCCTTTTAAATCTGGTACAGTTTGTGATACTCTTTCATCATTTCCTTTTGTATAAAGTTTAACTATACCTCCACTAGGTAATCTTGCCCCTTCTTTAGGCATCTGCTCAGATATTATTTCATCTGGATTTCCAACATAACTATATTTTAATCCTAAATTTTGTATTATTTTTTCTGCCTCTGCTAATGTTTTATTTTGTACATTTGGAACAGTAACTAATTTTGTTTCATCTTCGCTTTCTTCACCATTTGATGGTATGTTTAAATATGGAAGTATCTCTGATAATATTTGAGAAACAACTGGAGCTGCAATTGTTCCACCATAAATACTTGTACCTCTTGGTCCATATAGTGTAAGTAATGTAACTAATTTTGTATTTTCTACTGGTGCTATTGCCAAAAATGATGCAACATAACCGTTTTCAGGATGATTTGGATCTGGTTCTGATGTTCCTGTTTTGCCACCAATTGTATAACCTACAACTTTGCCATGATTTCCTCCTCCGTCTTCTACAACTGATTGCATCATACTTCTCATCTTTTCTGCTGTTTCACTAGATATTACTTGTCTTTCTTCTACTGTTTCTATTGATTTTTTATATCCCGTATCGGGATTTTCAATTTCTTTTACAACATGTGGAGTAATAAGTTTTCCACCATTTGCTATAGTACATACTGCTTTAACAAGTTGCATAGGTGTAATTGTAAATCTTTGGCCAAATGACATTGTTGCAAGTTCAACTGGTCCTACATTAGATTCATCCCAGAATGTGCTTTTTCCTTCACTTGGAAGGTCAATTCCTGTTTTATCAAAAAATCCAAATGCTTTTAAATATTTATAGAAATTAGATGCACCAACTCTTTGTCCTAATTGAATTAATGCCGGGTTACACGAATTTTCTATTGCTTGTCTTAAAGTTTGACTTCCATGTACTGTTCTGTTTGCACAATTTATTGTTAAATTTGCAACTTTTTGACTACCACTACAATAGAAATCTCCTGCTATATCTGTTTCTGTTATATTTTCCTCAAGAGCAATTGATGCTGTTATTACCTTAAATGTTGAACCCGGTTCATAGTTATCTAAAACTGCTCTATTTCTCCACATAGAATATAATTTATCTGTCTTTTCTTGTTCTGATAGTTCATCCCAGCCTGCTGATATTGCTGTATTAGGAGTATAAGGGTCATTTAGATTATAATCTGGATATGTTGCCATTGCTAGTATTTCTCCAGTTTCCGGATTCATTATAATCGCATTTCCACCTCTTGAACAATTATTTTCTTCTACTGCTTGTTTTAAATATTTTTCAACTACTGATTGAATATTAGAATCTATTGTTAAATATATATTGCTACCATTTTCAGGCTCTATATATTCTTGATTAGCATCTGGGATTGCCTCTTGTGTAACAGATATTCTAGTTGATAATTTTCCATTAGTTCCTTTTAAAACATCATCATAACTAAGTTCTATTCCATCTAAGCCTTGATTGCTTGTACCACAAAATCCTATAAGATTTGATGCTAAATTTTCATAAGGATAATATCTTTTCGTATCTTCGTCTATATTAACTCCAGAATAAGCATCATTTTCTTCAAGCCATTTTTTTAAAACATCAACCTTATCTGTTTCAACTTTTGAAACTATTGTTTCTACACTTTTTTCACTATTTAGCTTAGCTAGAACATCATCATAATTAAGTTCAAATATCTCTGAAAAAGCTTTAGCCATTTTTTCTTTTAATTCTTTAGTCTTTTCTTTATTGATTACTCCATCTTCTTTTATATTTATATATTCTGGATTTATTGAAACTGTATCGACTGCTGCACTAATAGCAAGAGCTTTGCCATTTGAATCATAAATTGTTCCTCTTCTAGCGCTTATTACTGTGTTAGATGTTGATTGGCTATATTCTCTTTGTTTTAACCAAGCACCTTGAACAAATTGTATATAAGCTATTCTACCAATTAAAATAACAAATAAAAAAATTAGCAAAGCTAATATAAGTATCATTCTTTTTCCTGATACTTTCATAACATTCCTATTTTTTTTAGAATTTTTATTACTTATTTTTTTTTGCATTATTTTTTCTTTCTATAGAATTTATTATGTATAATTTTATATTAATTTAATATAAAAATCAATAATTTTATTATATATATTTTTAGAAACTTGACATTTTCAAAATTAAATTTAACTTTTCATTTGACGGAAAACTAAATTAAAAATAAATTTAAACCAAAAAACATACACCTAGCAATTGCCAGATGTATGTTTTTTTACTATTGATTGCCTCCCATCATTTTATTAATTTTTTCCAGAGCTGCCGTCCTTACTTCTTGTAGTTCAGAATCAGCCATAACATTCAAAATTTGAAGTGAAACCTGAGGATGCTCAGTAATTATTGATGCAAGTTTCTGAGCACTACTTCTTGAATTCAGTTGTCTGTCTTCAAGTAAGCAGTTCCTTGTTACCTTTAATAACATTTGCTCTGTTGCATCTTCGCTGTTTACAACCTCTAATGCTGAATAGTAATCAATACATTCCGCATCATTTGACAGAATTTTTTGTAAAACATCTTCTTCGCTAACTTCTGCCATACTTTCTCCATCTTCGGCACTTTCTACTACTGTTACAACGTCTTCTCCTCGCTCAATAGAAAGTACCCGGTTTTGAAGGTCTGCTATTTGCTTCATCAACTCCACATTTTGCTCTTTAAGTTCTGTAACTTGAGCTTCAAGTTCTTCTGTAGAATTGTTTTTGTTTTTCCCACGTATCGCTAAAGCAATGATGCTGATAACTATGAGAATAGTGATAATTGCTACTAAACCTTTAAAATTTTTTTTCATGATGGTTTCTCCTTTAAAATGATTTTCAATGTGCTACAAAGACTACTAAGTCCTATATTTATTCTAACACAACTTAGCTTTTTTGTCAATTTATGTAAATAATAGCCAGTAATAACGAATAAAAAAATTTTTTATTAAAAATCAAGGTTTTTGATTAGTTTATTTATCATATTTTCGCTTTGC
>CANQYG010000078.1 GCA_947628015.1 uncultured Clostridia bacterium | reverse complement strand
AAGTTGTTGGGGATGATGATGAGAGTTTAATACACTTTGGAGAAGAAAAAAATTATACAGAAGATTGTGTTTCTCCGAAAATGTGGAGAAGTCACGATTCATTATGGAATTATAAATATGACAAAGATACGAAAATAGGTTTAGAAAATGCGAGTTGTGAATATCCTTGGGAGCAGGAATATGAAGGTCTGTCAGGAACTGTTGAAATGAAAGCAGACACAACATTCAAACAAACATATTATCTTCATGAATATAAGAGAAGTGACTTTAAAAATGAGAAACATTACGATATGATTTATAGTAGTGTTAATGAAAAAGATAAAAAGGGATATGTTCTTTCTGGACGATTCTCATATTTGAATGATACGATATGTAGCTTTCGGACTGAACTGTTTTGGACATCCTAATGCCCCAAATGCGATTTGTGGAGTTATTTTGTGTAGCAGTCTTCCTGATTCTGATGGTTCTATGCTAGATCTTGCACTTCGTCCAATAGTTTCTATAAATTTGGGTACTAGTGGATATAGTCTTAATAAAGTTGAGGGTTCTGATGGTGTAACGTATGAATTGAAAAAATAAATTAAATGTATAAAATTTTTTTTTAACGAAACAATAAAATTATGGAAAATGAAAATAAAAAGCAAAAAATAAAGATAATGATTTTAGGTCTAGTAACTGGTTTCTTAAGTGGTTTATTTGCTTCTGGAGGAGGGATGATTGCTGTTCCAGGATTAGTTTATTTTGTTCATACAGGAGAAAAAGAAGCAAGAGCTATAGCTATTTTTTGTATTTTGCCAATGGTACTTACGAGTATGTTTTTTTACAACAGAGCTGGTAACATTGATTATAAAATGGGAATTCTTTGTGGAATAGGAGGATTAGTAGGAGGTTGGATAGGAGCAAAATTATTAAAAAAAATTAATGATAAATTTTTATCAATAATTTTTATAATTTTTTTGATATATGCAGCTATTCTTACATTTATTAAATGAGAGAAATTTTAGTTGGTATAGTTTCTGGAATAGTAAGTGGTTTAGGAATGGGTGGAGGAACGATTCTTATAACATTTTTAACTTGTTTTTTGAAAGTTAATCAAATTGTTGCACAAGCAAGTAATATAATTTTCTTTGTTCCTACTTCGATTATTGCAACTATTGTTAATGTGAAAAATCATACTTTAAAATGGAAAATTGCTATTCCTCTTGTAACAACAGGAATAATAGGAGCGAGTTTTGGTTCTATATTAGCAAATAATATTAATACTACTTTACTAAAAAAAGCATTTGCTATTTTCTTGATGTTTATTGCTTTATATCAATCAATTTGTTGGTATAGAAAATATATAAAAAAGACATAATAGTTTTAGGAGGTAAATTATATGAAATTTGTTAAAGGCATGATAACAGGAATGGTCTTGACTGCGGGTGCAGCTATGGTTTGTGCTGAATGCATGGTAGGACCAAATAAAATGATGAAACAAGGAAAGAAAATGATGAAAAAAATGGGATTAATTTAGTTAATTTCGTGAATGAAATCAGGTTACAAAAAAGTAATCTGATTTTTTTGGCTAAAAATCATTTACTATTTATTTTTTGAAAAAAATATGATAATATATTTACAATTAATGATTGAAGGGAGTATGTATAAAATATAATAAAAATGGTTATATTTTATATAAATTAATTTAATGAAAAGCTTAAAAGATGTAAAAAAAATAAAAGAAAGAGAAATAAGTAAAAAAGAAATAGAGGAAAATGAAAAAATCTCAAAGAGAAATAAATTATATTTGTACACTATACCACTTATTATCATTATTTTATTAGTAATTATATACATTGCAACAAGTATAAATTATCTATTAATTCCATTTGCTATATTTTTCTTAATATTTTTATTTGGTATGGATTCTAATCAAAGAACTTGTAAAGAATGTAAAAAATGGAATTCAATAATTTGGATTGACAATAAAGTAATTTTAAAAACTACATCAAAGCAAAAGAAAAATTTAATTGGTAAGTCAGTAACAAAAAAGATAAAAGAAAAGGTAACTACATCTACAGGAAAGTGCACAAATTGTGGAAAAGAAATCACTGTAGAAAAAATTAGAAAAATATAAATTATAAGTAATAATCTCCAATTAATTGAATATAAATTAGTTGGAGGTATTTTTTATGTTTATGGTGTTTAATAAGGAAAAAATATTATCATATTTTGTTTCCTTAAGTACAGTGGTATTACTTTTTGTTATTTCATTTGCAGTTACTAAGAAGAATGATGATATAATAAAAACTTCAGCAAATGCAATAATGTCTAACACAAATAATAAAATAGAAAATGTTGATATTGAAAATAATGATATAAATGAAAGTTCATTATAATATTAAATATATACAAAAAATGACAAAAATAACTTTTTTTAACTTTTTATGTTTACAAAATGGAAAAATTGTAGTATAATTAATATTAGCTTATAAAAATTATTAAGATACACAAGAACAAATTTGAAGGAGGAAAACAAATTGGAAACAAATATTTTAGAGAATAACAGTTTAGTTTTAGTAGGAAAAATAACAGACGAGAAAAAATTTAGTCATGAAATTTATGGAGAAAAATTTTACTCATTTAACTTAAGCGTACCTAGATTAAGTGGAAATGCTGACGTTATACCTATCACTATTTCAGAAAGATTATTTAAAGAAGATGAATTAGTTGTAGACAAAAAGGTAAGAGTAAAAGGACAATTTAGATCATACAACAGTTATGAAAAAGAAAAGAACAGATTAATCTTAACAGTTTTTGCAAAAGACATTGAGTTTTTAGAAAATCAAGAAGATGAAGTTACAGCAAGTAAAGAATTTTTATCAAATGAAGTTGTATTAGTAGGATATATTTGCAAACCTCCTATTTACAGACAAACTCCATTTGGAAGAGAGATTGCAGACATTCTTTTAGCTGTTAATAGAGCTTATAATAAGTCAGATTATATTCCTTGCATAGCTTGGGGAAGAAATGCAAGATTTTGCTCAAAAATGGATGTTGGAACAGAAGTAAGATTAATAGGTAGAGTTCAATCTAGAAATTATGAGAAAAAGCATGAAGATGGAACTGTAGAGCCAAGAATAGCTTATGAAGTTTCAATTGCAAGTTTAGAATTAGTAAATAAAGGCGAAAATGAAAATACAGAAAATAATCTTGATGAAGTTCAAGAAGAAGTATAGGTAATAAAAATCACCTAAAATATAGTAAGCCCAAATTGTTAAACAAAATTTAGCAATTGGGCTTTATTTTTATTGGAAACTATGATAAATTATAATTAATAATTAGCATTGAAAGTGAGGTATGTGGAGTGCAAAACTCAATTGATGCAGAATCTTTTGCGAATATTATAGAAGTAACAAGACAAGAAAACTACAAAGAATTTAACGAAGAATATAAAGAAAATGGAATTAATAATAAATTATGTTTTAACAAAATTTTAGATAACTACATACAAAAAATTACAAATATAAAGTCTTATGGAAATACAAGTTTATTAGAAAATTTTAAAAAATTTACAAAAGCTACTATTGAACATTTAACAGGAGATTATGAGATAGGAACAGGAGAAGTAAGTTTTGAAGAATTAACAGAATATTCTGAAACTATATCTAATGTAATTGCTTATTCTAATGATGCAGAATTAACTGAACTTGCTAAAAATCCTGAAGATTTAGCAAACGGAGTGGTAGATGGTGTTGTAGGATATTCTTTGATTCCATCAAAGAATAATGATAAAGCTATAAATAAATTTAATTTATCAAGTGAAAAAATAAAAAGTTTTTTCAATAATGCTTTAAACAATATTGCCAATATAAATAAAGTATTTGCAAATACTATTGCACATATATCAGGATTAAATAGTGATAAAAGCAAAGGACTAAATGATAATATACTTGGAAAAATGATTGGAGGCATTGGCTATGAGTTTATGAGTGGAACATTAATAGGTAAAAGACATTTTACAGATGTTAGAAATTCTCAAAGCATTCAAAATACAATAAAAGAGGAAGGTATATTACATTTTACATCTCCTTCTAACATTGAAAAAATTATGAATTCAAAGAAAATAAAAACATCTAATTTTTTAGAGTCTGATTTTACAAAAAAGAAATGTTTTTTCTTTGCAGGGAAACCTACTTTTGAAGATTTACTTATTAATATTCCAGCTTATGATGTTATGACAGCAATTAGAATAAAACCAACAGAAGAGCAATTAGATGAACTAAAATATAGAGCTTTAAATGATAGAGCTGTAGTAAAGAATGGAGATTTTAATTTTAATGAAGGACAAGCAGAAGTAGCATATTTTGGACTTATGTTTGATGAGGAAAAAAATAATATATATTTAGGTGAATTAACAGAAGAACAAGCTAAAGATTTTAAAGTTAGTGATAAAGTAAGGCAAGCTTACAGTTACAAGCCTAAAAAGAATACTATATTAGAGAGCATAAAAATGAATGCGTACGGTCTTTTTGCAGAATACAAGCATCACCAAAAACTATTACAAATAGAAGAAAGGCTAAAGGAAAGAGGAATAGGTTTTAAAGATGTTGATGATTCTGTTTTAGTTGAATTAGCTGATATAGAACAAGCATATATAAGTACAGAAAATAAAAGCATTGAAAGAAGAAATCTATTTGACACAATAAAACAAGGCATATTGCAAGATAAAAGTATTAATCAAAATAAAGAACAAGAGAAAGAGATAGGTGAAGATGTATAAACAAGAGTATTTATATAAAGATACTTATACTATTATTGAAATGATGGATGATAATTTAAAAAATAGAATTAATCCAGATTTTATAAGATTTTTAAAGGAAAATCAGGATAATAGTTTTGAAGGAACAATTAATAAAAATATACCTCTGAGAGAACAAAATTTAAGAGAAGAAATTAAAATTATGCTTTCTTTAATTTATATAGATTATTTTTGTGAAAAAGAGCAAAAAGAAAAAATCATACAAAGAGAGGAAAATAATCTAAGAGAGTTTTATAGTAGAGATATTTTTGAAAAAAATAATATACCTAATATAACAGAAGAAACAAAAGGAATGGTAGTTTACAAAGAAACATTGATTCAAAAAATAATAAACAAAATTAAAAGTTTCTTTAACAAAAAAAGCTAGAAATGAAGTAAGCCCAATTTGTTAGACAAAAATTGTTCAACAAGGAGGGTTATTTTTTTTCTAGATTTTTAGTAAAAAAACTGTAATATTTTTGTAACATTTTTGTATTTTTACATTGACTTTTATATAAAATGTAAATATAATATATATGTAGTTTTTTTATAACTACAAGGAGGAAAATATGGGTGAAATTATAGTAGTAACATCTGGAAAGGGTGGAGTTGGGAAAACAACTACTACTGCTAATCTTGGTGCTGCTCTTGCATTAAAAGGGAAAAAAGTTGTTCTTGTAGATACAGATATAGGTTTAAGAAACCTAGATGTAGTTATGGGACTAGAAAATAGAATTGTCTATGATATAGTTGATGTTGTTGAAGAAAAATGCAAACTTAGACAAGCTTTAATTAAAGATAAAAGATTCACAGACTTATTTTTACTTCCAGCAGCACAAACAAGAGATAAAAATGCTGTAAACGAAGATCAAATGAAAGAACTAACATCTAAACTTAAAGAAGAATTTGATTTTATTTTAATAGATTGCCCTGCCGGAATTGAGCAAGGATTTAAAAATGCGATTGCTGGAGCTGATAGAGCAATAGTTGTAACCAATGCAGAAATATCTTCTATTCGTGATGCTGATAGAATCATTGGTTTATTAGAAGCATCTGAAATAAAAAATCCAGAATTGATAATAAATAGATTAAGACCAGAAATGGTTAAAAAAGGAGAAATGATGGATGTTGAGGATATATTAGATTTATTATCAATAGATTTAATTGGTGTTGTTCCAGAAGATGAAAGTATTATTACTCAAACAAATAAAGGAGAACCAGCAGTTTCTAATAAAAAAGCTCCATCAGGTAAAGCTTTTATTGAAATAGCCAGAAGAATTTTAGGAGAAAACATAGAAGTAACAATTCCGGGAAGAAAGAAACCTGGATTTTGGAGTAGATTAAGAAAAAATCACAAATAAAAATGTTTTTAAAGTGGAGGAATAAAAATGTTTGCAAACATTACAAATTTTTTCAAAAAAATAAAAAAGATACAAGAAGGCAGAGTAAATAAAGAATCAGCTAAAGAAAGATTACATTTAGTTTTATTACAAGATAGGGCAAATGTGTCAGCTGACTTTTTAGAGATGATGAAGCAGGAAATTATAGAAGTAATTAAAAAATACATAGACATTGATGAAAATGAGATAGATGTTAAGTTAACTAATAAACAAAATAGTGATGGAACAACAGGAGCTCCAGCACTTTATGCTAATATTCCTATTATTGCTATTAAGGACGAGACTAGAAAAATGTCAAATAAATTAAATTTAGAAAAATCAGATGAGAAAAAATCAAAAGATAAGAATAATAAAGAGAAAAAAGATAAAAATAGTTCTAATAGTGATAATGAAAATAAAGATTTAAAAAAACAAGAAAATGATAGTGAAAAAATAAATAACAAAGATATCAAGGAACAAGAAAAAGTAGAAGAAAAAGATGAAAAGGAAAATATAGAAAATAAAGAGAATAAAGAGAAAGCTCCAAAAAAACAAGAAGAAAATAATTCAAAAAAAGGAAACAATAATAAGAATAAAAAGAAAAATAAGAAAAAATAAAAACTAAAGCAAAAGGGAGAATAATGAAAAAAAAGATTACAAAAAATATTGAATGGTCTATATTAATTTGCACAATCCTATTAGTAATAATAGGATTATTTGCGATTTATTCTGCAACTGAAAGTACAGAGCAAGAAGAATTCATAAAGCAATTAACTTGGATTGGAATAAGCATACCATTTTTAATATTATTTACTGTTGTTGATTATGAAACAATATCTAAAATATCTATTGTATTTTATATATTGATTTTAGCAGCTTTAGTTGGAGTTTTATTTACAAAGCCGATATCAGGTGCGACTAGCTGGTTTACTTTTAGTTCTTTTTCTATTCAACCATCTGAATTTGCGAAAATCTTTATTATAATTTTTCTAGCTTTTATTATGTCAAAAATGAAGAAAAAAGGTCCTAAAGAAATTAGCAGACCAACTAGATTATTGTTAATTTTAATACTTTTCGCAATTCCAGTTTTGCTTATCATAAAACAGCCTGACTATGGTACAGCTGTAGCTTTTATTGTTGCATTTTTGTTTATGCTTTTCGTAGCTGGAATAGATAAAAGATATATAATTGTTTCTGTTATTCTTGTAGCAGTTGCTGTTCCATTATTATATCAATTTGTCTTACCAGAACACGCAAAAAAAAGAATAGATGTATTTTTAAATCCAGACTTAGACCCAAGAGGTTCTGGCTACAATCTTACTCAGTCTAAAATTGCAATTGGTGCAGGTGAACTTTTAGGAATGGGACTATTAAAAGGAAATCAGACACAATTAGGATTTTTATATCCAAAATCAACAGACTTTATATTTTCTGTAATTGGTGAAGAAATGGGATTTGTCATTGCAGGTACAGTAATAATTTTGTATGTTATACTGATAACGAAAGCGCTGTATATATCTAAGACTGCAAAAGATGATTTAGGTGCAATTATTTCTGCTGGAATAGCTGGAATCTTTTTCTTCCACATGGTAGAAAATATAGGTATGACAATGGGACTTTTACCAATAACAGGTGTTCCACTTCCATTTGTAAGTTATGGAGGAAGTTCACTTTTAAGTAACTTTATTATGATTGCTTTATTATTAAATATAAGTGGTAGAAGGCAAAAAGCAATATTTATGGGACAAGAAGGCGGAGAATTTTGGTCGAAAACAAAATAAAAGAATTAAAAATTGGAAATGTGATATTAGACAATAATATAATTTTAGGCCCTATGGCAGGTTTGACTGATAGGGCTTTTCGTATTGTTTGCGAAAAGTTTAATCCAGGATTAGTTGTATCAGAAATGGTTAGCAGTAAGGCTCTTTTTTATGGAGATGATAAAACAAAAAAATTACTTGATACATCTGGAGAAAAAGGAAAAATTGCAATTCAAATCTTTGGTAGTG
>CANQYG010000077.1 GCA_947628015.1 uncultured Clostridia bacterium | reverse complement strand
CCTTTTTCAAAGAGAATTTTTTCTCTTTAATATATTATATTCTCATTCAACATTTTTCGACACATTTTTTATTCATAAAATAACAATAAGTTTCATATTGACTTTTTTACTATAAATTTTATTTTATATTAAGATCATTGTATAAATTTAATTCTCTTTTTACATAATTTTTAAATACCTCTATTACAACATCTTTAATATCTTTTCCATTTTTATTATAAACTTCTATAACTTTATATTTCTCCATAATAGCCTCCTATTAATATGATTGAAACTTTAATATTAAAATATATTAATTAAACATTCACTATATGTTTTTACTTTTATGAGAATATAAAAAAGACCTTCAATTTTAGATCCTTTAAATTTACTATAATCTTATTTTATAAAAATAAAATCAACTATCTATTTTTGGCATTGGTAAATCAAATTTAACATGCTTATATCTTTCAACTTTTTGTGTTCTGCATAGTTCTGTATATTTATCATCCCATGATAACCTATAAGCATCTTCTTGTTTTAATCCTAATTTTTTAATCCAATTTAAAATTGTTTCCTCAGGATTTTTATCTTTACTTTTATTTTCAATTTCAAGAGCTATTCCAAATGGATATTTATCTACAACAATTTCAATATCATTATTTGAAAATACATTTCTATATCTTTCATAAGATTCTATTTTTTTCATTAATAGTACATTCTCTAATAAATAAGTTAAATTATCTAATTCTTCATAGTTAAAATTTAGCTCAACTTCTTCTTCGTTATTCACTAGTCCTTTTAATGTGTCATTTTTTCTTCTTTTCCAACTGATTTTTGATTTATTACTATTACAATTTATTTCTTTAGAACATCTAACTCTAAATCTTCCATCTATATTTTTAGAATAAAATGAGTGTTCTTTCATAGGATGATCATATTGTATCGTCAACTCATAAAAACATCCTTCATATTTTAATTCTTTATAATTTTTTAATTTTTCAAGCAGTATTTCATAATGATTATATCCATAATAAAATCTTAATTCACTTTCCATTACAAGCTCCTAATTATTTTATATATAGCTAGTCCTATTTAGTTGCAACATTTTCATTTTAAAAACTTAATTTAAAATTACATTTAATAAAAAAAAATTATATTTACATATTAACATAGTTTTCATAAAAGTAAATATCTTTTTATAATTATTCTGACTTATTTTATATTTATCATATTCAGTTACCATCGTTATCGATAAAGCTATTACTCCAGTTATAATAGTTCCGACTATTCATAATGCTAAGCATTTAGAATAATTGCATAAACATTCACTTTCATTGCCTTTTGCTTTTAAAGCTATTCCTGTTGAAAGTAATAAGATTAAAGCAGTAAAAGCAAGTGTAACACCTAGAGCAATTGTTATTCCGGGAATCGTAACGTTATATGCAACTACTCCTACTATGATTCCTAATACTGCTGATATAGCAAGTATTAATATACAATTATTATTTTTTCTAAACATTGTTACTGCTCCTTTTTCAAAGAGAATTTTTTCTCTTTAATATATTATATTCTCATTCAACATTTTTCGACACATTTTTTATTCATATATTAAATTATTTAGAATATATTATTTATGAAAAAGGAGGCGATTTTTTATTAGTCAAAATTATCCGGAAATTCCATACATAGGCTATAGAAGTGAAACAACAAAAGTACCAATCACTTTTCCAAAACAACATCAAGATGTTCAACCTGGTATGGAATATAAAATGAAACCTCTTCCCATATTTGATAATCCAAATTGGACTCCAAGCAATAAACTGAAAGGAAAAGTTGCAATTATATCTGGCGGTGATAGTGGTATTGGAAGAGCAATTAGTGTGCTATTTGCAAAAGAAGGTGCTAATATTGTAATTAGCTATTTTAATGAACATGAAGATGCAAATGAAACTAAAAAAATTGTTGAAAGTCTAGGTTGTAAATGTCTTTTATTTCCAGGTGATTTGAGGGATGAAAGTTTATCTAAATACATAGTAGACAGAACTTTAAGTAATTTTGGAAAGATTGATATTTTAATCAATAACTGTGGTGTACAATTTCCTCAAGATAGCATTTTAGACATTTCTAGTAATCAACTAAGAGATACTTTTGAAACAAATATTTATACATTTTTCTATTTAACTAAGGCTGTTTTACCTCATTTGAAAGAACATTCTAGTATTATTAATACTACTTCAATTACAGCTTTTGATGGAAAGAAAGATTTAATTGATTATTCATCAACAAAAGGAGCTATCACAGTTTTTACAAAATCACTTTCGCTATCACTTGCAGACAAAAAAATTCGTGTAAATGCTGTTGCGCCAGGTCCTATATGGACTCCTTTAATTCCATCATCTTTTTCAGCTGAAGAAGTAGAAATTTTTGGTACTGATGTACCTTTAAAAAGAGCAGGTCAACCATTCGAGCTTGCACCAGCTTATCTTTATTTAGCATCAGATGATTCAAGATATGTTACAGGTCAAATTATTCACGTCAATGGTGGTAGCATAGTATAATTTTAAAACGCATCTCTTTTAGTAAAATACTAAGTGAGATGCATTTTTTGATTTTACTAAAAAATGTTTTCTGTTCTAAAATATTGTAATTAGCTTTTATCTACTATATAATATAAACATAATGAAAAAATGATTGGAGAATAGATTGAATGAAAATAGAACCAATAAATATTTTTGATTTTGATGGAACACTAACTACTGAAACATGGCCAAAGTTTTGGGTTTGGATTAAAAAATTTGGATATATTGGAACAGAAAGAAATGACAATTTAGAAAAGGCACTTGCTGAATATAGAAATGAACATGTTGGAAATTATCTTGAAACGTTTTTTTGCTTTTTTAATGACTTACTTGTCAATAATAATCAAACTATTACATATGAAGAACTAATGGAAGGTGAAAAATATATTAAATATAATCTAGGTGTAAATGATTTTATTGAAAAATCATTTGCAAAAAATTATATAATTTCTAGTGGATTAAAAGAATTTTTGGAAAATCTTAAAATATCAAAGTATTTTGATGATATTTATGGTACTCTTGTTAAACATAATGAGCAAAGAATGATTTCTGGAATCGGTGAAGTTATGACAGATGATAAAAAAATATTAGCAATTTGTGACATACTAAGAAAGAATAATAGACAAGAAAATGATTGTCGAAATGTATATTTTATAGGTGATGGTTCTACTGACTTACCAGCAATGAAATTTGTACATAATAATGGTGGAAAAGCAATTTTCGTTTATCAACCAAACCAAGATGATGAATTTTCTAATTATAATAATAAAATCTATGAAACATTAAATGCAGATGGAATAATAGATTTTTATTGTACTGCCGATTATAGAAGTGGTAGTATCCTTTCAAATATATTACAGAGAGAAAAAAATTAACGTTAATTAAAGAATATTAATAATATAAAAAAATATCAAATATTAAATCTTTTTATAGAAGAAATGATGATTTCATATTTCTAGGAAATCATCATTATTAATATATATTTCTTAATTCTAATACATAATCTTTAAAAACTTGATTGTACTTTTACTTATCTTTATCTTCTATTTCTAACTCAGATGTACAATGTGGACATCTATCAGCTTTTATATTTATTTCACTTTGGCAATGTGGACATATTTTAGTTGTAACTTCAACAACTTCTTCTTTATGTCCTATATTTGATAATTTGTTTATAAACTTGACAATTAAAAATATTACAAATGCCATTATAATAAAGTTTATAATGTCTGTAAAAAATGCACCATAAGCTAGGTTTAGCTTTCCTATTTTTAAACTATATTCAGAAAAGTTTACTCCTCCAAACAATCCTAAAATTGGTGAAATAATATTATTTGTTAGAGATGTAACAACACTTTGAAAAGCACTACCAATTAAAACACCAACAGCCAAATCTATAACATTTCCTTTAAGAGCAAATTCTTTAAATTCCTTTATAAATTTACCTTCTTTTTTTGCTACATTTTTTATTGCTTCTCTTGCCTTTTCTTTTGAAATTTCTTTTGTATCGTTTTCTGTATCATTTTTTGAAACTTCTTTTGCATCATCTTCTAATACTTCTTTAGATTCATCTTTTAAAACATCTTTATTACTCATATATTAGCCCTCTTTCTATATATTTTTGTTTATATTATAATTTTTTATATTATTAGTCAAGTTTAGTATTAATAAGCTTGTACTTATTTACTTCTATCTTTTCTTTTAATAATGAATTCAATTTTCTTGGATTTTTTATTAGTTCTTCTTTTTGCTTTTTGTCTAGTTTTTTTATCCAATATTCTAATTTAGAGGCATAGACTCTATCTTCAGATATCCATGCCCTTTCTAACTTTATTGCAGTATGAGTGCTTGTATATTTGGCACACTTTTTATCCTTTTTAATATGTTCCTCAAGTCTTCTAGCTAAATCACTTGTCATTCCTGTATAAATCGAATCATCTTTGCATCTAATCATATAAGTATAGTACATTTCTTTTCCTCTTTTATCATACTTTGTATATCGGACAAATTTCATCCCATCTTTTATTTACTTCATTCCAATTAACTATGTTCCAAAACGCATTAATATAGTCTTGCCTATTAGATTTATATTGTAAAAAATAAGAATGTTCCCACATATCTAAAACAAGTAAAGGGATGCATCCCCATAAGGTTAGATTTTGATGTTTTTCACATTGTAAAATTTCTAACTTTTTGAAATTAGGAACCCATACTAATAAGTTCCAGCCAGATGCCTCAACATTTAAACTACTTTGTGAAAATTGATTTTTAAAATTAATGAATCCTCCAAAATCTTTCTCAATTTGATCCATCAAACTCTTACTTGGATTAGTTGGCATATATAAAATCATATTTAGAAAAAATAACTCATGTAAAATTACACCAGAACCAAAGAAGCTTAAATTTTTTTCTAAACATTTTATATTTTGAAAATCATTAGTTGTTCTTGCTATTTCAAGCTTTTCTAGAGTGTCATTTGTATTATTAATATAACCTTCGTATAATTTATTGTAATGAATATCTAATGTTTCCTTACTGTAATATGGTTCTAAAGCATTCAAGCTGTAGGGTAATTCTATTTTCTTTAACATAGTAAAAACTTTCCTTTCTAAAAAAATCATTTATATTAATAATATTATAAAATTAATTTTTTATTATCAGAAAGTTCATTTTTTTATTTATATAAATCGTTGCCGAAAAGCTACTGCATACTGATACTGTAACAGCTAAAGCTTAACAGTATCAGCATCTTTGATTTCGTATCAACGATTATATGGGTTACAATAGAATTTCAATAACTTCTTTATCTTTAACAAGCATTTTAAATTTATTTCCATCCTCTTTGCTACCTGCAACACTTCCATAATGTGTTGGAATAACTGCTTTAACATTCAAATTATTAGCGAGTTCTGCCGCTTCTTTATAGTCCATTGTATATGTTCCACCAACTGGTATAAATGCATAATCAGCTTCTAAACCTTGTAATTCATCAATATTGTCTGTATCTCCTAATATAAAATATTTTATACCATCCAAATTAATAATAAATCCAACCCAGTTATTTTGCTTTGGATGAAAAGGTTTATTCACATTATAAGCATAAGTTGTGGAAAACTCAATGTCATCTATTTTGTAAGTTTTGTTAGGTTCAACAATTAAAATATTTTCTCTTTTAACTAATTTTTCTGCATCTTCCTCTGAACTTTTTACCGTAATAATCTTTGTACTCTCTTTTATTACTTTCTTTAAATCATTTTCTGAAAAATGATCATAATGTGAATGTGTGCAAAAAATATAATCAGCATCATTAAAATTTTCTTCTATTTCATAAGGGTCAATATATATTTTCTTACTTCCCATAATTTGAATACTATTATTACAATTAACATTAAAATTTCTCATTTTTAATAACAACTCTCCTATTTTAAATTATATTTTTTCTTTAATTCTATTAATTTAGAATTGTACTCTTTATTTTGCTTTTTTATCTCCTTTTCTTCTTGTTCTTTTGCCTTTGACTCATTTTCTGAATATTCTTGCCTACAATTATCCCATTTTTTCTGCATCTCTTCATATAATTTTTTCATTTTATCAGTATATTTAGAAATGTCTTTATTTTCAATTAATTTTTCTAATTCTTTTCTTTTTAAATCAAATTCATCTAAAAGTTCTTTAGTAGTATCATTGAACTTTTCAGAAATTTCATTATATTTTACTTGCCATTTATCATAAATAGCTTTAATTTCTTCCTTATTTTTTTCTAATAAATCTTCCGCTTCTCTGTTAAAACTATCAATATTAATTTGTAAATTAATTAAATCCTTGTACATTTTTTCAAAATCAATATGTCCTTCTGGAAGATTTTCCTTGCTATCAATGATTTTTTTATCATTTTTTAACTTCTTATCTTCCTTAATATCTTCTCTTTTTTTAATCTTCAATTTTCCATCAAAAATTGGACCTTCATCAACTTTCATATCAAAAATCCTTTCACAATATATTTTATTTTTAACTAAGAAAATATATTATTGCTTTTTTATGTAAATTATGCTATAATAAAAACATTACATTACAATTATAGTATAGGAAAGGTGGTATCTAAAACATGCTTAAACTTCATTCCGTTACTTTTAAAGATGAGGAAACTGGCAAAGTTTATGAAGTCGGATTCCAAGACCATTCCTTTCAATCTAACGTTTGCTATACATTAGCTGAATATTACCTATGTAACTACTATGCAGACCTAATGTTGGAAGGTGGCATCACGTCTATTCAAAATCTTTTACAGCAGAAAAAATAATGTTTTAGTAATGCTTTCTATTAATTGTTAATTAACATCTTATATTACGGGAGGAAATATATATTTCCTCTCCGTTTCTTTATTTCTCTACATTTATAATATGTTTAAATTCATTTGAATCATTTACAATTAAATCTTTTAATGCTTTAGGTACAAATATAATGTCATTTAATTTTTCTATATCATACCATATAAACTCTAGTTCTTTATCTTTTTCAATAGTTGGTATTATCTCTTTTTCGTACATACTTTTATCAAGAAATTCAAGTTCATAAGTTACTAATATTTCATGATATTTCTTTTTATTATCAGTAAATAAATTTTCCATAAAAGATATAGGCTTTATAATTTTAACCTCTTGCCCCATTTCTTCTTTTATTTCTCTTCTTAATGTCTCTTCAGTAGTTTCACCTTCTTTAACTCTTCCACCTGGTAATGTATAGTGAATTGAATTTAAATCATGATGTAATAATATTTTGTTTCCATATCTAAATATTGCTGATACTCTGTAGTTTAGTATATGTTCTCCTACTTTTACAGTTATATCTTCCATATAGCCTCCTTTTTGACATATTAATAACTAAATTTAATTTTTAATTAAAATAAAAGCCATTTTCCTCTTTCAAAATATTACTAAATAATTTTCTTGTGTTGTCATATGTAATTGTTTTCATTGCATCATCAAAATTCATCCATTCCATTGCTGTTATTTCACTTTCTTGATACTTTTCATTTTCACTTGTCTTCTTAGCAATGAAAAAAACAACTTCTTTATAAGTGTTTCTATCTGTAACATATTCTAATGTATATCTTTTATTTTCATTAATTTCTACATCTAAGTTTGTTTCCTCTTTTACTTCTCTTATCGCTGTTTCAACTTCTGTTTCACCAACTTCCATATGTCCTTTAGGAAATCCCCAACTTCCTTGTATCTGTTTAATTAAAAGAACTTTGTCATTTTCTATAATAACACAACCACATGACTTTTCCTTTTTTGAATTATTCATCTTATAATCTCACTTTCAAAATATTGTTCTTGAAAATTAGTTAATTTTCTTATTTCTTCATCAGAAAAATTTACTCCTTCTGGAACAATGATTAGCTTATCATCATTATCATTAGTTCTATGTAATACCGCTATGCATTTTCCTTCAAAATCTTCTATAGGTTTATCAACACCTAAAATGTAGCAATCTAGTTCTTCTTCATCTTCACTTATTGTATTAGGTACAAAGCCATAGTTAACTGGATATACAAATTCGTGTTTTGGATGTTTACTATTAAGTGGCCTATCTACCTTTACTTTAACTATTTTTCCAATGT
>CANQYG010000076.1 GCA_947628015.1 uncultured Clostridia bacterium | reverse complement strand
AAGCTTTTTATAAGATTTTTATTTTTCATTTTTTATAAAATTGTTAATTATTTTTAAATTTTATTTTCTTGATTTTATATTGATATTATGCTATATTTTTAATATAGTAATTTTTATTAAGTTTTTACATTAATTAAATTTTTTTCATAATCTCTATATAAAAAAGATTCTAGTAATTTTATAAATTATTTATATTATCTTTATTTCTTTCGGTTTTACTTTTTTAACATTTTTAGAAAGTTCATATTCTTTTGCCTCATTCCATCTCATTACTTTTATATCTCTATACTTTTCTAAAACTTCATTATATTTATCTTGTTCTTCTTCCCAAACTGATTCTGGTATTTTATCAAATGCATCAAACATTTTTTCAGCTTCAGCAAGATATATTACTTGTTCTTGTGGTGACATTTCATTATATTTTTTTGCAAATAAGGCAAGTTTATCTAAGCTTTCATTAGCTTTTATAAATGATATGAAGTCTTTTACTTTTATTCCAGCCATTTGCATCTGCGCTATTGACATTGCAATTAAAATAACTATAAAAATTAGTAATATAAATATTATTGCTAAAATAGTCATTTTTTGTTCATTTTCTCCTTATCTTTAGATTTATACATTTTTATTATAACATTAGTATTTACCAATAGCAAGAAAAATATAAAAAGATAATATTCGTATAAATTTATAAAGAAGTTACCACCAATAGGCAGTAACTTCCTTATATAATGCACTTTGAAAAAATTATTCGTTCTCATATACTGTATTAGAATATAAATATCCACTATAAATTATTCCTTCTTTTTCAATACTTGTATATATTGAAGTTTCATAAGTAAGTCCTACTTCTTCATCAATCCAAAATTCACTAATATTATTGTTTACTAGCTCCAATTCAGAAATGTTATAATCTTTGAAAACGTATAGTTCTCTTGGATAATATGCAGTTTCATTTTCATCATATAGAAGAAATAGTCTATTATTGATATAATCATATACTAGATTTGGAATTTCTAAATAGAATCTATCATAGTTCTTTTTATCTTTAATCTTTTCCGGAATTAATTCACTTCCTTGCAAATCAATTTTGTTTCCTCTTAAGTATTTTACAAGCTTACAATTTTCTATTATGTAAGTACCTTCACCAGGTATATACTGATAATTTTGAGAATTTACATTTGAAAAATCCATATTATTTGGTAAGTCTAAATTTTCCTTCTTATATTTTTCTCCATCAATCAATATATATCCGCTTTTATAGTCCTTTGTATCTAGCTTAATTGTATGTCCTTTATACTGTATTTCTTGTCCATTCCAGTCTCCAGACATATAATTTTCTTTTACTTCATTGTAAACTTCTTCAATTTTTGTTTTATCTTCACTACTTATGCTATCAGTTTCGTTTTTAATTGTTACATCTTCAGTAAAAATCTCAGTCCCATATTCTTCTAATTCTAGTACATTTTCTAAGTCTGTTGAAATTTGTTGATCAGCAGTTATAATATCAGTATTTTCAATTGCAGACTGAGCTTTTTCTACTTCTTCTTTTTTTGTATTACACAACCTCATTATTAAAGCAAGAGTAACAAAAAGTAAAACTGACATAAAAATAAATACACCTACTGTTTCTAAAACACTTGATTTCCGATTCTTTTTTTCCATTTTACATTCTCCTTTTTCTATAATTTTTTTCAATGTGCTTTTAGTTGCTATTCTCAACATTTTAAGAATAGTCTTTAAATTAATGTTCAAAAAAACATTATACTTTATTATAACATATTTACATATTGCCGTCAATTATTATGTAAATCTTTCATATATTATACTTCTTACCTTTTTTATCTCACAAATTATTCTCTCATTTTTTATATTCTTGTTATTCCGCATAAATATCATGTAATATATATTCTGAGTTATTATCTGGATTTTTTTCTAAAGTATATCCTCTCTCTTGTAAATTAATAGATACAACTGGTCTTAGACCATTTGCCTCAACAAGACTACCATCTCCGATTCGAATCATATAACGTATTTGAATATAAATAACACGATTCACCACCATGAGAAATGCATTGAATTGAGAATACTATAGAACTTTTTTTTAAAATAGTACAACGACCAGCAAGCCAGTACAAATAGTCACCACTTCCCTTCTCTCGAATTTTTATTAGCTCATCATACTTCATATTTTTAAATTCTTTTTTTCCATTATTATAATCATGTGCATAATTTGATTGTTTGAAAACTGTATTTTCATCTGCTACAGCATATAAATCATTTGAATTTTTATCACTTTTCTCCGTCTCCCATAGTAAACATTCTTTATCTTCCTCTGTTATTTTTCCTTTATCATTTTTATATTCCCAATTTCTATCATTATTTCCCCACATAGCCGGATATTTTATATTCCCACTTGTATAGGTTTTCAAACTTCCAAATTTTATTTCTCCCATTTCATTACTGTCTTCCATCCAGTCATTATTCCCGTCACCATCTTTATGACTAAATTTTGTATAATCATATGTACTTACTTTTTGTATATCGCTTCTTCTTAGATTTGCTACACTTATTCCTTTTTTCATTTTTTCATTTTCATATTGACCATAGCACTGTCTGCAAGTTTCATTTATTAAATAAACTCCATTATTATATCCTAATGCTCCTCCTAAAATTAATTTTTGTTTTGTCACTGTATCTGATATTATTCTCAATGTTGTTCCATCATAGTCCCAAATTTTCCATTCAATACCTTGTTCTGTTGTAAACGATTGATTTTCATTTGCTCCTGACTTTGTTTTATCTATTTCATATGTATTTTGGTCTGGCTTATATCCTACTACCTTTGCTCCGACATATTCACTATTCATTTCTTTTCCTATTTCACTTATTAGTTCAGCCTCATCTTCTTGTGCTTTTTTATACTTATCTGCTGCATTTCTTGCTTTGCTAAATAATCCATCTCCTGATAATGCCATATTTAGTGTTACTCCTGCTAAGATTAGCAATATTATTATTGTTACTACTAGTGCTATTAATGTAATACCTTTCTCTTTTAATTCTTGTTTTCTCCTATTTTTTAATTGTAAATTGTACTTTTCTTTTTCTTGTATTTTCTTATCTTTCATTTGTTTCCTCCATTTTTACATTATGTTAATTTTTATTAAGCTAAAAACTTAATAAAAATATAAAAAATCTTATAATCTGCTTTACTCAAGCTTTTTATAAGATTTTTACTTTTCATTTTTTATAAAATTATTACAAACTTTTAAATTTCATTTTCTTGATTTTGTTCATATGTTATGCTATATTTTTAACATAACAATTTTTATTAAGTTTTTAGATTAATAATAATTTTTTATTTTATAACTATTTCTTCTTCTGTAGCACTTATTTTTGCTTTTCCACTTATTTTTCCATCAAGCATTGCTTCTGCAATTTTGTCTTCCACCATTGTCTGTATTGCTCTTTTTAGAGGTCTTGCACCATAAGCTTCATCAATTCCTTTTTTAGCAATTAAGTCTTTTGCTTTTTCATCAACTTCAAGTTCAATTTCTTGATTTTTCAATAATTTCTTTACATTATTTATTAGCAAATCAACTATTTTTCTTATTTGTTCTGTATTTAGTTTATGGAATACTATTATTTCATCTATACGGTTTAAAAATTCTGGTTTAAATTCCTTCTTTAATTCTGACATTACTTCTTTTTTAATATTTTCATATTCTTTTGTTTTATTTTCTTCATCTGCTGAGCTTGTAAATCCTAATGTCTTTTTCTCTGTAATTAATCTTGCTCCGACATTAGAGGTCATTATTATTACAGTATTTTTGAAGCTTATTGTTCTTCCCTGATTATCTGTAAGTCTTCCATCATCTAATAATTGCAATAACATATTCATTACATCTGGATGTGCTTTTTCTATTTCATCAAATAGTATTACTGAATATGGTTTTCTTCTTACTTTTTCTGTAAGTTGTCCCGCTTCATCATATCCAACATATCCCGGAGGAGCTCCTATAAGTTTTGCTGTTGAATGTGCCTCCATATATTCTGACATATCTATCCTTATCATTGCATCTTCTGTTCCAAATAAGCTTTCTGCTAATGCTTTAGAAAGTTCTGTTTTTCCAACTCCTGTTGGTCCTAAAAATAAGAATGAACCTATTGGTTTATTTGGGTCTTTTAATCCCATTCTACTTCTCTTTATTGCACGAGCTACTGCTGATACTGCTTCCTCTTGTCCTATTACTCTTTTATGCAAATTTTCTTCAAGATTTTTTAATTTATTACTTTCACTTTCTGAAACCTTTGATACTGGTATACCTGTCCATAATGCGACAACTTCTGCAATATCTTCATAAGTTAAATTTCTAACTTCTTTTGAATTTGTATTTTCCCATTCTTTTTTACTTTTTTCATATTCTACCTTTTTTGATTTTTCTTCATCTCTTAGCTTTGCTGCCTTTTCAAAGTCTTGCAATCTTATTGCATCTTCTTTTTTCTTATCTATTTTTTCTATTTCTTCTTTAATTTTTCTTAAAGAGTCTGGCTCTGTATAATTTCTCATTTTTACTTTAGATGCCGCTTCATCCATTAAGTCAACTGCTTTATCTGGTAAAAATCTATCATTTATATATCTTGATGAAAGTTCTACTGCTGCTTTTATAGCTTCATCTGTAATTTTTACATCATGATGTGCTTCATATTTATCTCTTAAACCATTTAGAATTTTTATTGTATCTTCTTCTGATGGTTCTTCTACTGTTACTTTACTAAATCTTCTCTCTAATGCTGCATCTTTTTCTATATATTTCATATATTCTTTTAATGTTGTTGCTCCAATTAATTGTATCTCTCCTCTTGCTAAAAGTGGTTTTAAAATATTTGCTGCATCTACTGCTCCTTCTGCTGAACCTGCTCCTACTATTGTGTGTATTTCATCTATAAACAATATTACGTCTTTTACTTTTTGTACTTCTTTTAATGCCTTTTTTATTCTTTCTTCAAAATCACCTCTATATTTTGCACCAGCTACCATACTTGATATATCTATACTTACAACTCTTTTTCCTTTTAAAAGTTCTGGCACATCTCCTGATATAATTTTTTCTGCTAAACCTTCTACAACTGCTGTTTTACCAACTCCCGGCTCTCCTAACAAGCAAGGATTATTTTTTGTTCTTCTTGACAAAATCTGTATTAATCTTTGTATTTCATTTTCTCTACCTATAACAGGATCTAATTTTCCTTCTTCTGCTCTTTTAGTTAAGTCTGTACCATATTGATTTAATGTTGGTGTTTGATTAAAGCTTGTATGTGTTTCTGTCTTTGTAGATTCTGCTTTTTGTTCTTCCTCTTCATTAACAATCTTTATAATATCATTATAAAGCATTTGTGGATTTATATTTAATTCTAGCAAGATTCTTGCTGCTACACTATCTCCTTCTCTTAATATTCCTATTAAAATATGTTCTGTTCCTATATTTTCACTATTAGCCCTTCTTGCTTCAATAAACGCATTTTCAATTACTTTTTTACTTCTAGGAGTAAATCCTACTACTTCTGGGTCATCTATTGGCTCTTCAGTTCCTAATATTTCTTCTATTTCACGTTTTATGCTTTCTGGATGCACATTTTGCATTTCTAAAACTTTACTTGCAACACCTGTTCCTTCTTCTGCTAAACCATATAAAATATGTTCTGAACCTATATAATCGTGTCCAAGTTCCATTGCTAATTCTTGTGCTAATTCCAAAGTTTTTTCTGCTCTTGCAGTAAATTTATAATACATATTCAATCTCCTTTCCTTCTCTTGAAATTCATTATATTCTGCGATTTTATAAACTACTCTGATAAAATTTGCTTAATAACATTTGCTCTTTCTATTTCTTGTTCATATACTGATAATTTTTTTCCTACTCTTAAGCTTAAACTTGCCGGTTTTGTATATAGCATTAGTTCTGATATTTTTGTATCATTTAACTCACTAATAATTCCTAAATCTGTTCCAAGCTTGACATTTGAAATTAACTCTCTTGCTTCTTGTTCTGATATTTTTCTTGCATTTGATAAAACTCCAAAATCTCTATATAGCTTGTCCTCTAAATCTATTCCTTTTTTTCCTAAATATTTTCTTGCCATTTTTTCTTGTTCTAAAACTTTTTGTGATATTAATTTTAAATTTTTTGTTATTTCTTTTTCTGTAATTCCTATAGTTTGATTATTTGAAATTTGATAAATGTCGCCTTCTGCTTTTGAATTATCTCCATAAACTCCTTTTATACTCATTCCCAAATTATTTACAGCACTTAAAAATTTTCTTATATTTCCTGTGATTGTAAGTGCTGGGAGATGAGCAAATACAGATACTTTTAGACCTGTTCCAACATTTGTTGGGCACGCTGTTAAGTAACCATATTTTTTATTAAAACTATATGGAACAAGTTCTTCTAGCTTTTGGTCTAATTCTATTGCTAAATTCATTAAATTTTCTACTTCTAATCCTGAGCTAAATATTTGCAATTTAATATGGTCTTCTTCATTAATTGTTATACAAATATTTTCTTCATCATTTATAATTATTGCACTATATGGATTTTTTGATTTAGCAAATTCAGCACTTATTAAGTTCTTTTCTACTAAGACTTCTCTATTTATATCGTCTAAATCTTTTAGACTAATAAATTTTAATCCATAACCTATTAATGGAACAATTTCCTTCATTTTTTTATATACTGTTTTAAGCTCTTCTGGCTTACATTTTGATACAAAAGGAATTCCTTCTATATTTCTTGAAAGTCTAATTCTTGAACTTATAATTACATCTGAATCTTTTCCATTTTGTAAATACCAATTCATATTATTTCATCTCCTTTAACTCATCTCTAATTTTTGCTGCATCTTCATATCTTTCTTCCTTAATTGCTTTTTCCAAATCTTTTTCAAGCATTTCCTTTTTACTTTGTGGTTCTTTTTTATTTTCAACATTTTTTACATCTATTTTTTCTGCTTTTCCCTTTGGAATTCTTCCTATATGTTTTGAAGTTCCGTGAAGATTTTTTAAAAGAGAATCTATTGGATTTGAAAATACTTCATAGCAATCGCTACAACCAAAAACTCCTGTATTAATAAAATCGTTATATGTCATTCCACAAGTTTTACACTTTAGTTCATTAGTTTGTAGCATTGGTAAAAATTCTGTTTCTGCATAGTCATTAAAAAAGTCTCCTAAAAAACTATTAAAATTAATTGGCATCCTCAAATCATCTATTCCTAATTTTCTAGCACATTCTGAGCATAATGCTATTTCCTTTTTTACTCCATTAATTATCTGTGTATATCTAATATTTGCTTCATTTTTTTCACAATTTTGACACAACATATTAATTTCCTCCTTTAAACTAAATTTATGAGCATACTTTTAAATATTTTTGCTCTTAATTCATCTTTTTCATTTTTTAAAGATCCTAATACTTTGTCATTTGTAGCTCCTTTTAAAAGTTTAGCTATTTTTTCATCTATTACACCATAATCTAAAAAATTATTTACAAACACATCAACTTCTTTTGCACTTATATTATTCCCTATGCTTGTAATTATGTGCATCAAATAGTCACTTTGTGTTAAATTTACCTTTTTTATTTTTATATAGCCTCCGCCTCCTCTTTGGCTTTCTACATAATAGCCTTGAATTGGTGTGAATCTAGTTGATATTACATAATTTATTTGAGATGGTACACAGTTAAATTGTTCAGCTAAATCATTCCTTTGTATTATTGCTTGTTTGTCATTTTCTAATAAATCTTTTATAAAATTTTCTATTATATCTGAAATTCTCACCTTTTCATCTCCTTTTTATTTTTGACTTTGACTTTCTTTGACTTTAATTATTATACTACCTATTTTTATAAAATGCAATACATATTTTAAATATTTTAATTAATTTTAAAAGTATTCTATGATAAATGAATATGTAATTTAATATTGAAAAATTTAGAAATGAAAGATGTATTAGAAAGAAATTTCCAGAGTATAACAATTTTATAATAAAAAAATTGTAATGTTTGCTTGAAAATGAAAGAAAAATATTGTATAGTATAAATCATAGAAAATGAGATAAAAGTAGATTTGTGTTGCCACTTTACTAGATAGTTTTACTATCAGAAAGTGAGGTGGTGTTTATGAG
>CANQYG010000075.1 GCA_947628015.1 uncultured Clostridia bacterium | reverse complement strand
CTAAGGAAGATTTATCATACTTTGACCCTGAAACAAATGAAAGATATATTCCTTATGTAATAGAGCCATCTCTAGGAGCAGATAGGGTAACTCTTGCTTTCTTATGCAATAGTTATGAGGAAGAAGAACTAGGCGAAGGAGATAGTAGAATAGTTTTACATTTGCATCCAGCACTTGCTCCTTATAAAGTAGCAATACTTCCATTATCTAAAAAATTAAGTGAAAAAGCTGAAGAAATATATAGTATGCTTTCTAAAAAGTTTATGTGTGACTATGATGAGGCCGGTTCTATTGGAAAGAGATATAGAAGAGAAGATGAAATAGGAACACCTTATTGTGTAACTGTTGATTTTGATACATTAGAAGATAATCAAGTAACAATAAGAGATAGAGACACAATGGAGCAAATACGTTTAAGTATAGATGAATTAGAAGATTATATTTCTAAAAAAATAGAATTTTAATATACTTTATATTAGTGCAAATATTTTAATTTATAAAATATTTTAAATTAATAGATTGGAGATAAATATGAAGTTTACTAAAATGGAAGGTATAGGCAATGACTATGTGTATGTTGATTGCACTAAAAATGAATTAGAAAAACCATCAGAACTTGCAAAAAAAGTAAGCGATAGACATTTTGGCATAGGCTCTGATGGACTAATACTAATATGCAACAGTGATGTAGCAGATTTTAGAATGAAAATGTTTAATAGTGATGGTAGCGAAGCGGAAATGTGTGGTAATGGTATTAGATGTGTTGGAAAATTTATATATGACAATGATTTAAGCAAAAAAACAGAACTTACCATAGAAACATTAGCAGGAATAAAAAATCTTAAGCTAAATGTAAAAGATAATAAAGTAAGTACAGTTACAGTAGATATGGGAGAGCCAATATTAGAGGCAAAAAATATTCCAGTAGATAAAGCAGAAATAGTAAAGTCAAATGATGGAACAGAATTTAATAAGGTTAATTTAAAATTAAAAGATAAACAATTTGAATTTACTTGTGTTTCAATGGGAAATCCACACGCAGTTGCTTTCATAGATAAAACAGATGATTTTGAATTAGATACTTATGGAAAAATAGCAGAAGTAGATGAACACTTTCCAAAAAAAGTAAATGCAGAATTTATTGAAATAGTAGATAGAAATAATATAAAAATGAGAGTATGGGAAAGAGGAGCTGGAGAAACATTAGCTTGTGGAACAGGAGCTTGTGCATCAGTAGTTGCAAGTTACTTGAATGATTTAACAGATTGTAATGTTACAGTACACTTACTTGGTGGAGATTTAAATATTGAATGGAATAAGCAAGATAATCATATATATATGACAGGACCTGCAACAACTGTATTTATAGGAGAAATTGATGTCGAAAAGCTATAATATTTGGAGAATGTAACAGCTAAAGTTTAATAGTATTAAAATGCTACGAGAAGGTTAAAATCTCTCCTTAAAATGGAGAGATTTTAACCAATAATGTTTACTTTTCTACCCGCAAAAGCGAAAATCCAGTTATGATAATGCTCTGGGATTTCAGCTGTCTTTCAACCCAATTTTTCATCTCATGATAATTACATTGATGAGTAATTTGACAACTACAAGTATATTCAATAGGTTCATTGACAAATGGATTGTCAGCTGTTTGGTAGAAAACAAGATAAACATATTTATTCATATTTTGCCTCCAAGGAGTAGATAAAAACGCAGAAACTAAAGATAGTTTCCATTAACAAGTTACGATAATATAATTATAACACAAATTACAGAATTTGTAAAGAATTATGTAAATTACTAAAAGGCATTTGAATTTTCACTTTACAATTATTAAAAGGTTTTATGTTTTTCCTTTAAAAAAATAAATATATGATGTATAAGGAGATTTATATAATAATGGTTAAAGTAAACGAAAATTTTGGAAAAGTACAAGATAGCTATTTATTTTCTACAATTGCTAAAAAGGTAGCAGAATATCAAAAAAATAATCCAGATAAAAAAATAATAAAATTAGGAATAGGAGATGTTACAAGACCACTTCCAACACCTTGCATAGAGGCTATGAAAAAAGCAAGTGATGAAATGGGAGATGTAAATACATTTAGAGGGTATGGCCCAGAACAAGGATATGATTTTTTAAGAAAAGCAATTATAGAAAATGAATATAAAGATTTAGGAATAGATATAGATGAAGTATTTGTATCAGATGGAGCAAAATGTGATACAGGAAATATTGTCGATTTATTTTCTCAAGATAACAAAGTAGCAATATTAGATCCTGTATATCCAGTTTATTTAGATACAAATGTACTTTCAGGAAGAAGTGGAAAATTTAATAATGGAAAATATGATGGAATTGTTTATATGCCAACAACAGAAGAAAACAATTTCATACCAGAATTACCAAAAGAAAAAGTTGATATGATTTATCTATGTTTTCCAAATAACCCAACAGGAACTACATTATCAAAAGAAGAGCTAAAAAAGTGGGTTGATTATGCTAAAGAAAATAAATCAATAATACTTTTTGATTCTGCTTATGAAGGTTTTATAGTAGATGAAAATATTCCTCATAGTATATATGAAATAGAAGGAGCTAAAGATGTTGCAATAGAATTTAAAAGCTTTTCAAAAAAGGCTGGTTTTACAGGAATAAGATGTGCATATACAATAGTTCCAAAATCATTAGTAGCTTATGATAATGATGGAAATAGTTATAAATTAAATAGTTTGTGGAATAGAAGACAAACTACTAAATTTAATGGAGTTTCTTATGTAGTACAAAGAGCAGCAGAAGCAGTATATACTCCTGAAGGCAAAAAAGAAATAGAAGAAAATATTAACTATTATAGAGAAAATGCAAAAATTATTTTAGAAGGATTAAAAAATATTAATATAAAAACTTATGGAGGAGTAAACTCACCATATATCTGGCTTAAAGTACCAGAAGGCAAGACATCTTGGGAGTTTTTTGATGAATTGCTAGAAAAGGCAAATGTAGTAGGAACACCAGGAGCAGGATTTGGACCAAGTGGAGAAGGATATTTTAGACTAACAGCTTTTGGAACTCATGAAAATACAATTGAGGCAATGAAAAGAATAGAAAGTATTTTTTAAGGCAACAATAGAGATAACCGTCTGAGCGTTCAAATGGTTATTGAACAATTAAAAAAAATATTATATAATACTGCAAATGTCTTGTGAGCAAGTAAGAAAGGAATGTTTTTATGAGTGAAGATATAGGAATTGACTTAGGAACAACAACAATAATTGCATACAACAAGGGTAAAGGAATAGTATTAAGAGAACCGACAGTTGTTTCTATTGATAAAAATACAAATAATATAATTGCATATGGAAAAGAAGCTCATAAGATGCTTGGAAGGAATCCAAGTAATATAGAAGTTATAAAACCATTAAACAATGGTGTAATTTCTAATTTTACTATTACATCAAAAATGCTTAAATATTTTATTAAAAAAATATTAGGAAAAAAATTTATACCACCAAGACTTATGATATGTGTTCCTTCACAGATAACAGAAGTTGAAAAAAGAGCAGTGCTAGATGCAGCAAATTCTGTAGGTGCGAAAAAGGTTTATTTAATAGAAGAACCAGTAGCAGCAGCTATTGGTGCAGGAATAGATATCTCAAAACCATCAGGAAATCTAGTAATAGATATAGGAGGAGGAACAACAGATATTGCAGTAATTTCAATAGGAGGCTCTGTTGTAAGTACCTCTATAAAAGTGGCAGGAAATAAATTTGATGAATCAATAATAAAATATGTAAAAAAGAAATATAAAACTTTAATAGGAGAAAGAACAGCAGAAAATATTAAAACGACTATTGGATGTGCATATCCTAGAGAAGAAACAAAAACAATTAAAGTTATAGGAAGAAATTTAGACTCAGGCCTTCCTACTGAAATTGAATTAAATGATAGTGAAATACTTAAAATTTTATTACCAGATGCACTGAAAATTGTAGATGCAGTAAAATCAACAATAGAAAAAGCACCACCTGAACTTGTAGAGGATATTAGCGACAAAGGAATATATATGACAGGTGGAGGAAGTATGCTTTATGGAATTGATAAGTTAATACAAGAAAGTATAGGAATAAATGTAATGATAGCACAAGATGCTATTTCATGTGTAGCAATAGGTACAGGAAAAGCTTTAGATAATTTAGATGCACTAGATACAAAATCATTAATTAAATAAGTTATGAAAGAGGAAAAACATGAATAGAACGAAAAGAAAAATATTCGAAACATCTATGAGACTATTTGCAGAAAAGGGATATGATGGAACAAGTATAGAAGAGATAACATCAGCTGTTGGAGTTGCTAAAGGAACACTTTATTATCACTTTTCTAGTAAAGAAGAAATTTTTAACTTTCTAGTTGAAGAAGGAATGAAATTATTAAAAAATAGTATAAATATAAAGATGCAAGCACAAGAAAAGTACATAGATAAATTAAGAGCAATTATTCTTATTCAATTAAAAATTATATCAAAATATGAAAATTTTATGGCAATAGTATTTAGTGAATGTTGGGGAAATAGTTCAAGAAGTTTAACTTGCCAAAAATATGTAAATGAATACTTAAGTATAATTAAAGAAATTTTGCAAGAGGGAATGGATAAACGGAGAAATAAAAAAATTAGATGCAGAGATATTAGCAACAGAAATATATGGTATAGCTTGTTCAAACCTTTACTATAAGAAAACAAAAGATTTAGTAATTGATAAGCTTTATAAAGAAATTGATAAAAACTTTATTCAAGCTCTAAAAAAATAATATGTTTTATAAAATAAAAAAGAAAGGAGATATGTATAGTAAATATACATAAAAAAGTAGAATGAATAGAAGTTTTAAACTCCCAAAATTTAAAATAAAATTTGGAAAAATTAAAATGGATACAGTAGAAAATCTAGACAAAGAAAAAATTGATTATGAAAAGTTGCAAAAGGAAAATCTAAAAAAGAAAAGAACAGAACCTTATGAAACAACACATTATAAAACTGTAAAAGAATTTTTTTATAAAACAGTTAGAGAATTACCTAATGCAGGTGCAATACTAGAAAAACCAGACCATAAAAGTCCTTATAGAACATTTACATATGCAGAGTTTAAAAATGATGTAGAAGCTTTAGGAACAGCCTTAATAAGACAACTAAATTTAAAAGATAAAAGAATAATAATAATTTCAGAGACACAATATTATTGGTATGTTTCATATATGGCAATGCTTTGTGGAGTCGGAATAGCAGTTCCAATTGATAAAGAATTACCAACAAATGAAATAGAAAATTTAGTAAAAAGAAGTAGAGCAAGCGCTATAATATATTCTAAAAATAAAGCAGATGATATAAAGAAAATTAGAGCTAATATTCCTGAAGTTGAATATTTTATTGAAATGAAATCTGACAAGCCATTAGAAGGAAAAGATGTCGGAATAAATTATTTGATAGAACAAGGCAAAAAAATCGTAGAAGCAGGAGATAAAAGCTTTGATGAAATAGAAATAGACCCAGAAGAATTTAAAGTACTTATATTTACATCAGGAACAACATCAGCAGCAAAAGGAGTTATGATATGTAATAGAAATTTAGCAGAAAATATAAATGCTGTTAATGCCTATGTAAAATTGTATCCTAGCGATATGTTCTTCTCAGTTTTACCATTGCATCATACATACGAATCAACAATAGGATTTTTATTACCAATGGCAGTTGGAAGTAGTGTTGCAATATGTGAAGGATTAAGATATATTGTACCAAATCTTCAAGAAGTAAAACCAACAGCGATACTTGCAGTACCACTTCTTATTGAAAACATTTATAAAAAAATAAATGAAAGCATAAAAAAGAGTCATAAAGAAAAACTTGTTAATTCAATGATATATGTAACAAACGGATTAAAAAGTATAGGAATAGATGCTAAGAAAAAAGTATTTAAAGAAATACACGATAATTTAGGTGGAAATTTAAGAATCATAGTATCAGCAGCAGCACCAATAGATAAAAAGGTAGGAAAATGGCTTGAAGATATAGGAATATTATTTTTGCAAGGATATGGATTAACAGAAACAGCGCCTATATCAGCAGTTACACCAGAATATAATCCAATGGTAGGTTCAGCAGGAAAAACAATAGTTCAAGCAGATGTAAAAATAGAAAATCCAAATGAAAATGGAGAAGGAGAACTACTTATAAAATCACCAACATTAATGCTTGGATATTATGAAGATGAAGAAGAAACAAAGAAAGTAATGACAGAAGATGGATATTTTAAATCAGGTGATATTGGATATGTAGATGAAAATGGATTTATATTTGTAACAGGAAGAAGTAAAAATGTAATAGTAACACAAAATGGAAAAAATATATATCCAGAAGAAATAGAAATGTTATTAGAAAAAATGCCAGAGATAAAAGAAGTAATGGTATATGGAAAATCTCCAGATGAATTTGATTCAAAAAAGAAAAATAATGATAAAGAACTAATAATAACAGCAAGAGTAATACCTAATATAGAGGAATTAGATAAGATAAAACCAAATATGACTGAAGAAGAAATACATAATGTAATATGGGAAAAAATTAAAGAAGTAAATAAAAAATTAACAAGCTATAAAGCAATAAAATATTTAGAAATAAAAGAAGGAGAATTTGAAAAAACTTCTACAATGAAGATAAAAAGATATAAAGAATTACAAAAAGACAATAAATAATACTATTCTACATAAACCTACGGAAAGTTGCATTTTGGACACAAAAATATTAAAATTTTTAAGAATTTTACTTGACAATCAAGTTTAGGTTGTACTAAAATTATTTTAGCAATATTATATTGCTAAATACCATACTTAACATAATCAAAAGGAGGTAAAGTTTACAATGCCTAGAAGAGGGATAGTAAACGTGAGAATGGTAATCACGGAAGAAAAAATATTATCAAACATAGAAAAGGTGCAAAGGCTTATTAATCCTAATAGTAAGAAACAAATTATAGAGTTAGATGACAATTCATATTTTAAGGATTTAGTAGAGTCAATAAAAACCTATTTAGTAGAGTACCCAAAGAAAAAGAATTTTCCAAAACAAGTTTATGATGCAGCATATGAATTAGTTGAATATGCTACAAATCAGTTTGAAGAAAATACAAAACAAATAGAAACATTAATAAAACAAAGAGAATATAATATAAAATCAGCAGCAATATTAAAACAAACATTAGAAATTGTAAAAGCTCAAGGAGAAGACTGGAAAAAGAGTGTTGCAAGCTTGAATGGAAAATATTCACAAGAAATAATAGATTCATTAGGTTTAATAGGAAGATCAAAAACAAATGACTCAGAAGCATATAATGAAGCTGTTAAATTAATAGAATCAAGAATATCTAATTTGGAAACAAATTTACATATTGAAATAGATATGGAAAGGGTAGAAGATAGATCAAAAGCATTAAGCTATATAGGAATAGAAATAGCAGATGCACTTAAACTTATACCTACACCAGTTGCAGAAGAACCAAAGGTGGTAACAGCTGAACAAAATGTTCAAGAGACAACTAAAAAGGTACAAGTTGTTAAACCACAAGAAACAACATCAGTTGTTACAAATGTTCCAGACAATAAAGTTCAAAACTCAACACAAGCTTATGAAGAATATTATGCAGAAACAAGAAAAGAAGTTAAATCAAGCTTGTGGAATAAATTTAAGAATAGTAAATTTGTTAGAGCAATTAAGTATGTAATGAAGATAAGAATAGTTCTACAATTACCAGAAGGATTGCCAGAGGGAAATCAAGAGGCAAAATAAAATTGGTGAAAAAATTAAATTATAGATATGATTTTATTGTAACCCGTATAATCGTTGATACGAAATTAAAATTTTGGCAACGATTTATAACTTCTATAAAGTCATATCTATATAATTATTGAAAATAATAATAAAAAATATTAGAAATTACTAAAAATAATCTTGACAGAATAAAAAAAATATTATACAATTAATCACGTGCACAAGATATGCGCCTTTAGCTCAGTTGGTCAGAGCAACCGGCTCATAACCGGTGGGTCCAAGGTTCGAATCCTTGAAGGCGCACCAATGACGTATCTGTTCAAATTAATGGAACAGATAATACCATTCTAAAAAAGGATGGTATTTTTTAGTTTTGTTTTCAGTATGTATTACATTATCCCCGAGTTTTGTAACATTGGTCAAAACTCATAGGGGAGAATGCATTAGTTAAGTACACTAAAACATTCTCCCCATAAAATAAGTTATTTCAATATTAAGCT
>CANQYG010000074.1 GCA_947628015.1 uncultured Clostridia bacterium | reverse complement strand
TAAAAAATAAAAAGAGAAAGAGTTTAGACGACAAATATGTTGTTTAAACTCTTTTTAAAAAAGTGTCCGGATGTCAGATTCTGTTGTTACTCAATTAGAGTTAAAGCCCAAACTTATTCCAAAAGTTACAGAAGCTACTGAAAGCCAATATGACGTTACTATTCAGTTTTATAGTGAAAGCGGTATTGCAATAAAAAAACTATATAAACCTGAAAAAAGTAGCGAATTAGACACCGCTGATTCAAAGACTATTAGAGATACCATAATTTCAAATGGTACAGATATCTTTGGAGAATCCTTTGAGGTCAGCGAAAATGGTGTATATTGGCTTTATATCCAAGAAATTTCTGGAGAGGAATATACTCAAAGATTTATTATTGAAAACTTTCAGTAATTTTTGAGTATTAATTAGTAAGAGAGTGTCCAAACAAGGACACTCTTTTGCATGCGATTATTAATAAAAATTACGATTATAATATATATTTCTATATCTTGTAATTTTAAATTTCCAATGTTATAATTTACTCAAATCTAAAGAAAAAGGATAATAAAAGATGCAAGTTACAGATATAAACAAATTAGGTAAAGAACTTGAAATTTATACTTATGCAGATTATGTTGGAAAAGGTTTTCCAATAATACTTCCCAACGGAACAAAAATAATAAATATAATTAAAAATTATATAGAAAATGAAGAAGAAAAAAATGGATACGAAAAAGTAATGACTCCAAATGTTTCAAAAGCAGAAATATACATTAAAGAAGATAGGTTTGAAAGTCAAAAAGATGATATGTTTATAATAAAAAATGATGAAGAAGAGAAAAATTCTATTGTTTTAAGACCTTATACCTATCCATTTCATTGTGCAATTTATAAAATAAATCAAAAAAGTTATAAATCGCTACCAATTAAGCTAAGTGAAACATCATCTGTATTTAGAGATGAAAGAGACATTAAAGGAATAAGCAAAACAAGACAAATGACTATATCTGACGCAAGCATTTTTCTAGCTAAAGAAGATTTAGAAAAAGAATTAATGCAAGCTTTAAGATTGCAAATAAATATTTTATCAAAGCTTGGACTACAGGTAAAATTTCAAGTAAAAACTTGGGATGATTTAAAAAAAGAAGAATATATAGGAACAATCGAAGAGTGGGAATATGCTACTAAAGCTATGAAAAATGCTTTAGAAAAGATGAATATTAAATATCAAGAAAAAAATAATGCTAAAATGTATGGACCTTCTATTAATATTTTATACGAAGATGAAGAGCTTTCAAATATTCAAATAGATTTCGAAATAGTTCATAGATTTGATTTAACTTATGCAAATAAAGATAATGAAGAAGCATATCCAATTTATATTCATAAAACTACTATACCAAGTTATGAAAATTTACTAAGTATATTGATTGAAAAGTATAAAGGAGAATTTCCAATTTGGCTTGCTCCAAAACAAGTTATGATTATTCCAGATGGAGAGGAATATGAAGATTATGCAAAGGAAATAGAAAATAAGTTATTAGAATATAAGATTAGAGCAAAGATAGATTTAAGTAACAATTCTATTCAAAACAGAGAGCAAAAAGCTGAAAGCTTGAAAATACCATATATTGTGAAAATAGAAAAAAAAGAATATAATAATAAAAATATAAAAGTAAAAAATAAGCAAAGTGAAAAAAGTATGCAAATAGAAGAATTAATTAAGGAGGTAACAACTTGCTAACCGAAATATTAGATTATATTGGTTTGGATTTAGAGAAAACAAACAAGAATCTAGAATGTAAAAAAAGCGAATTTAATATTTCAAAATCTTATGACAATGCTATACTTTATAGAAAATATAAAATGATTTCAATAAAAGATATAGACATTTTGATTGGTATGTCTGATAGAACTACAGACATTAAGGAAAGATTTGCATTAGCAAAGCCTATTAATGATTTTATTAAAGAAGATAGAGCATATTTTGAAAACTTGCTTAAATTAGCGAAAATAGATGATATAAAAAATATAGAAAAAATGCAACAGGAATTTAGCAAACATATTCCATACTTTATAAAATATGAAAAAAATTACTTATGGCAAATATATTATTCTAGTGAAAATAAAAAATATTTTATGTTATTTCCAGCAAGAGAAGAAGGAGAATCATCAGCTTTATTTTACTTGATAAAAAAGAAATTAGAAAATTCTGATGAGAAAATTTATGTACCAATTTGCAAAGAAGAACCATCAGAAAGTTTACTATTAAAGCAAGAGCAGACAGACATTGAAAACTATATTTGGTTGTTTACAAAAGAGTGGCCAAATATATATGAAACTGAAATAGACAACACAAAAAAAATATATATAATTGGTAAAGCAAGGATAGATGATTCGTTTGAAAGCAAATATAGAATAGAAATAAAATCTAAAGAAGAAGCGGAAAATGAATATACTTTGCTAAAAGCTTTATTTATATTAAGTACACAAACTCATTATAAATTTAATCAAGTGGTAGATGAACAAGGTCGTTTAAGATTAGAATATGACAATGAGATAATTCAAATTGAAAATTTAAGTGAGTTCATTTCTAAACAAGTGATTTATCAAAAAGGAAGAGCAGAAAATGTTGAAAAGCAGATTAAAAAAGATAAGGAATTATTAGAAAGCTTAAAACAAGATATTAAAGAATTAAATGATATTTATATGTCTCAAGAAAAACAAATTGTAATGTTTTTAAATTGCAAAAAGAGCATATTTAAAAGGATAAAATTTTATCTAAAAAAGCCGTCTAAAATAGCTACTTTTAAAGAAAAGAAAAAAGTAGAGGAAAAAATAGAAGAAGTAGTAAAAGAAGAAATATCAAGTAGTGAAGCTTATACCTTATCAGATTTAATAAATGTATGCAAAGAAAATAGCAAAATAGAAGAAGAATATAAAAACTTGAAAGCTGATATATTTGCAATAAAGAATAAAAAAATTAATCTTGAAAAAAAGGTAAAAAATGCTAAAAAATATTTAGATGAAATTGAAAATCACAAGAAAAGCTTAATGGAATTTTGGAAATTTGCTAAAAAAGATGAAAATTTAGCAATAGAGCAAGCAGAAGAAAATTATGTACAAAATGAAATAGATATAAAACTTAATTTAGACGAGGATTTTCAACAGTTTGCAGAAAAAGCAGATATTTTGCAAAGACAAAAATTATCAACAGATGAAATAAATAGTTTGTTTGCGTGTAATTATGTACTAAATTCTATAAATGCTGTATTACTAGGTAAAGATGAAAAAGCGTTAAATGAGGACTTGAAAAAATTAAAAAGAGAATATACAGAAAATAAAAAAGTTCAGATATTTGGAGATATTGAAGAAGATTATACGAAGATAAAAAATCTAAATAATAAAAAACATAGAGAAAATAAGAAAAATATTTATTCTGTGTTAAAAATAAATGATAAAACATCTTTAGAAGATTATAAAAATATAATAGAAAACTTAGTAAGACTTTTAAATGAAGCATATAAAAAGATTACTGCAATTGTTTCATTTCCTGTATATTATGCTATTAATAATGAAAATGAATATGTGCTAGCACAAATAGATCCTAAAAAACTTGAGTTAAATAGTATAAAAGAAAAAACTATATACAAGAAGGAAATAAAAAGAGATGATAATGTTTTATACTTTAGCAATATAGTTTACTATGATAATTATAACAAAACATTACCAGCTGGAATGGACGAATCTACAAATGTTTTAATAAAAACAAATGAAAATAAAGTTGAAAAAGAAAAACAAATAAATATATTGCAAGAAGAAGATTTATTTAATATAAAAATTGTAAAAATAAAGATTGTAGAAGTATAAATTTAATAAATAAAAAAGACAATATTTTGTAGTAGCGCGTAGCGATCAAGCACGTAAGTGCGCGAATTAAGCTGTTGCCGAAATCTTTGATTTCGTTGCAACAGCTATATGCGTTAGCTGGAGCAGCAACTATTTGGTTGCGTCGCGACAACAAGCTACAAAAAATATTGTCCTTTTTTATAAATACATTATAATATAATACAAATTAATCCTCCTGAGCCTTCATTTACAATGCGTTCTAAGGTTTGCTGTAATTTTATTTGTGCATCTTCTGGCATACAGGCAAGTTTATTTTGAAGTCCTTCATTTACTAAGCTATGAAGGCTTTTACCAAATATATTAGAATCCCATATCTTTTTAGGATCATTTTCAAATTCAGAAAGCAAGTATTTTACTAAGTCCTCAGATTGTTTTTCACTTCCAACAATTGGAGATACTTCGGTTTCTACATCTGTCTTTATAAGGTGTATAGAAGGTGCTTTTGCTTTTAGTTTTACACCATACTTACTTCCTTGTTTTACCATTTCTGGTTCATCTAGTATCAAGTCATCTATTCCAGGAGTAATTATTCCATAACCTTTACTATTAACTTCTTCAAATGCAGGAGCTATTTTGTCATACTTACTTTTTATTGATGCAAAGTTAGAAAATGTTGAAAATAAATCATATTCATTATTAATTGGAGCTTGTGATAATTCAGTTAAAATTTTATAAAATAGTGAAGGATTTATTCCTAAGGAAATAGTAATGTTTCCAGTTCCTAGATTTATTTCATCAACATTGCAAGATGTGATTATACTATCTTCATTTATATTATTTAATTCATTTTGCATATTATTAACAACAGAATTAACTTGTTTTATAATTTTTAAATTAGAAAAGTTTGTTTTTATTTCTTTTATCATTTCAGATTTTAGCCAATGGTCTTTATCAAGAGCATCAACCCATTTTGCATATTTTAAATTGATTCTTTGAGTTGGAAACTCATATAATACCTTGCTAAATATTTCATTAATATCATCTAAATTTAAGTTAGCACAATCAGTTGGAATTACTGGAACTTCATATTTTTCTTCTAAGCTTTGAGCTAAATTAATTGTGTCATTTGAATATGGGTTTGAAGTATTTAATACTACAACAAAAGGCTTATTTAAAGCTTTAAGCTCATTTGCGATTCTTTCTTCAGGTATTGCATAATCCATACGTTCTATTCCAGAAAAACTACCATCAGTTGTAACTAATATACCAATAGTAGAATGGTCAGAAATAACCTTTCTTGTGCCAATTTCTGCTGCTTCTTGAAAAGGTATTTCTTGGTCAGACCAAGGTGTTTTTACCATTCTAGGAATATCATCTTCCATATATCCAATTGCATTATTTACAAGATAACCAACACAGTCAACAAGTCTAGTCCTAAACTTAATATTACCATTTAAAGTAATTTGAGCTGCTTCATTAGGTATAAATTTAGGCTCAGTAGTCATTATAGTTCTGCCAGTAGCGCTTTGAGGAAGCTCATCGACAGTCCTTTCTCTTTTGTAATTATTATCAATATTAGGTATAACAAGTAAGTCCATAAAATTTTTTATAAAAGTTGACTTACCAGTCCTTACAGGACCAACTACTCCAACATAAATATCACCATCTGTACGAGTTGCTATATCCTGATATAATTTTAAATTGTCATCCATTTTTTACCTCCTTTAGAGACGTTTGTACAAAACTTTATTAAAGTATATTAGGAGAAATAAAAGTTATGACAATTTTAAATAAAAAATGCAAACTATTTTTTGTATTGCATAATATGTATAAATGTGATACAATGCAAAAGATTACTTATAAAAGCAGTTGAATTAAATAGAAAGGGTCTGCTAAGATGAAAAATTACATAGAATTATTAAAAAAATATAATCAAGAACATATATTAAAATATGTAGATATGGTAGATGAAAAAAAGAAAAATGATTTAATAAATCAAATAGAAAAAATAAATTTTGAAGAATTAAATAAATTATATGAAATAAGTAACAGAGATAATACTAAAGCCATAAAAGGAATAATTATAGAACATATTCCTTTTGTAGATAAATACAAATTAGAAAAAGAGAGAAAAGAAACTTTAACAAAAATAGGTGAAGATATTATAAAAAATAATAAATATGCAGTAGTTACAATGGCAGGAGGGCAAGGAACAAGACTTGGTCATGATGGCCCAAAAGGTACATTTAAGTTAGATGTATTGCCTAAACCAAAATATTTATTTGAAATTCTTGCTGAAAACCTATTAAGAGAAAACAAAAAGTATGGTGTTGTAATACCTTGGTATATAATGACTAGCACAGAAAACAATGAAAAAACAGTATCTTTTTTTGAAGAGCATAATTATTTTGGATATCCAAAAGAAGATATTAAATTTTTCAAACAAGGAAATTTGCCTTTACTTTCAGAAGATGGAAAATTACTTATTGATGAAAATTACAATATTAAAATTGCATCAGATGGAAATGGAAGTATTTATAAATCTATGAAGAATGAAGGAATACTTTCTGATATGAAAAAAAGAGGAATAGAATGGATTTTTATAGGAGCTGTTGATAATGCAATTTTAAATATGTGTGATCCAATACTTTTAGGTTTAACAATAGATGAGAAAAATGAAGTGGCTTCTAAATCTGTAGTAAAAGCTAATCCTCACGAAAAAGTAGGAGTTTTCTGCAAAAAAGATAGCAGACCAGCAGTTATAGAATATACAGAGCTTCCAGACCAGTTAGCAGAAGAAACTGATGAAGAAGGAGAACTTCTATATGGAGAATCACATATAATGTGTAATTTATATAGCTTAAAAGCATTAGAAAAAATAGCAGAGCAAAATCTGCCATATCATAGTGCTCATAAAAAAGCAAACTATTTAGATGAAAATGGAAAATTAGTGAAATCAGAAGTGCCAAATGGATACAAATATGAAGCATTTATCTTTGATGGATTTAATTACTTTGATAATATGACAATATTAAGAGGAAGAAGAGAAGAAGATTTTGCACCAATAAAAAATAAAGAAGGTGTAGATAGTCCAGAAACTGCAATAAAGTTATATAACGAATATTGGAAATTAGATTGAAAGGAAATCATTTAATTGATTTTAAGTGAAAAAATGGAACAATGTAAAATAATCAATTTATACAGTTTAGATGAGACAATTGCAAAAGAATTGCTTTTAAAATATACATACCCTTGGGAAGTACTTCCACATATAGAGGAATTTATATTAGAAATAGGAAAAAACTTACCAAAAGACGAATATAAGAAAATTGGAGAAGATGTGTGGATTCATAAAACAGCAACAGTATTTGAAAGTAGCTATATAAAAGGTCCAGCAATAATATGTAAAAATGCAGAAGTGCGCCACTGTGCATTTATAAGAGGAAAAGCAATTGTTGGTGAAGAAGCAGTTGTTGGAAATTCAACAGAATTGAAAAATGTAATTTTATTTAATAAGGTTCAAGTACCACATTATAATTATGTTGGAGATTCAATTTTAGGCTATAAAGCTCACATGGGAGCAGGTTCAATTACTTCAAATGTAAAGTCAGATAAAACTTTGGTAGTTATAAAAGGAAAAAATGAAAAAATAGAAACAAATATAAAAAAAGTTGGAGCTATGCTAGGAGATAAAGTTGAAGTTGGATGTGGAAGTGTATTAAATCCAGGAACAATAGTTGGAAAAAATACTATTATATATCCACTTTCATCAGTAAGAGGAGTAGTTCAAGAAAACAGTATTTATAAAACTAAAACAGAAATAATAGAAAAATATAATAATTAAATTAATTTTAGAATGGAAAATAAATCGTTGCCGAAAAGCTACAGCATACTGATACTGTAACAACTAAAGTTTAACAGTATCAGCATTTCTAATTTCGTATCAACGATTATAGGAGTACAATAAAGATGAAGAAAATATTTATAAATGTATTGTTGGTAATACTTATAGGTGTATTTTTATATTCTGGATATATGTGCTTGATGTGGCTTAAAAGTGATAGAGAAACTAAAAAGCTTGAGGAAGGACTATATACGGAAGTAGTACAAAAAGTAGAGAAAAGTGAAGAAAACGAAGAAGAAAATAATTTACAAGAAGAAAAAATAGATTTTGAAAAATTACTAAGTATAAATGAAGATGTTGTTGGGTGGATAAAAATAGATAATACTTATATAAATTATCCAATACTTCAAGGAAAATCTGATGAAGAATATTTAAGAAAAGACATATATGGTAAATATAGCGTATCTGGAAGTATATTTGTTGATACTACTACAAATATAAACTTCTATGACCATAATACAGCAATATATGGTCATAATATGAAAAATGAGAGAATGTTTGCAGACTTACACAAAATAAAAAATGGAGCACTAGGAACAGATATAAAAGTTAAAATATACACAGAAAATACATCTAGTATTTATCAAGTATTTTCAGCTT
>CANQYG010000073.1 GCA_947628015.1 uncultured Clostridia bacterium | reverse complement strand
TCTTAATGCTGAGTTTGGCTTTTTAGGTGTAACTGTTTTAACAACTGTACAAACTCCTCTTTTTTGTGGGCTTCTTTTATCAGTTTGTCTATTTTTCATAGTATTAAAGCCGTGTTGAAGAGCAGGACTCTTTGATTTTGTTGTTGGAACTTTTCTTCCCTTTCTAACTAATTGATTAATTGTTGGCACTTAAATTTCACCTCCTATATTATTTTTTGTATATTTACTTGTAGATGATTTCTACACAATAAAAATACTGTTATTGAAATGCATACTTATTGCATTTTAAATAACAGTATTATTTTATCATCTATCCATATAAATGTCAATTATTTTAAGCAAATTTCTTAGTTTATTATTTATCTTTCTTCTTCTTTTTCTTCTTTATTTTGATTTGCATTATTTACATATTCATAATCTTCATTTTGTTTTCTATTCATAGCTTCCCTTACAATTTGATATCTAAAATTATCGCTAAGTGTTTGACTATTTTGTTTTGAAGTTTGTGGATTTTCTTGTGTTTTTTCTACTTCTTTTATTTCTTCATTTTCCTTTGATTCCTCATTTTCTTTTGGTTCTTCTGTTATTTCTTGAGAAATATTAGACGCAGATAATTTTGGTTGTTTTCTCCCCATCCACCAATTTTTAAATCTTTTTCCAAATTGCCACCATTTTATTGGACTATATGTTGCTATATTTTCTGTTTCATCTTCTAGACTGTTTTCTGTATTAATGTCATTTTCTTTTTTAGTATTATTTTCATTATTATTTATCTTATTTTCAGTTTTGTTTTCATCATTATTTATTTTATTTTCAGTTTGTTTTTCTAATTTATATCCTAATTCATTTTCCTTTTTTGCTTTTAACATCATATAATTACTTATACGTTCATCATATTTGTTCATTTTTTCATCTAGGCTATTAATAGATTTATTTAATGTATATTCTAGGTCTATTTCCCCAGTTTCTTCTACAATTCCAATTCCATTTTCACCTATCATATTTATATAACTATTAACTTCTTCTTTGCCTATATTATTTTTATTACAATAATCATATAAAAGATTTAAATTTTTATCAAGTCTTATTTTTTCATCAGTATATTGCATATTTAATGTTATTTTTACACTATAGTCCTTATATTTTGTAACTCCATTTTCTATATATTCATTTTCTTGCATTTTGCTTTCTAATTCATTTATTTCTGTTATACTAGATAAAACTCCTCTTAAGTTATTTCCTACACTAGGATGATTAGATAGCATATCTTTAAATATTAATACTCCTGCCTTTTTTGAAACTAATTCCGCTTTTTCTTGAGTTAACTTATTTGCTTGTCTATCATATCTTTTTAATAATGCTTCATCGATTTCTTTCCCCATTTGTGGGTCATTTTTAATCATTTCTATGCTTTTTTCTATTGCATTTTTTGATTGTATTATTATTTCCTTTTGTTTATTTGCTGCATATTTTATTTTTTCAATTTTTTCTTTTATTTCATTAACTTTGCTTTGTGCTGTCTTTATTTGTTCTTCGTTTCCTTTTTCTTGAACACTTGCATATATGTATTGATATTTATAGTATGGTTTCCTTAATTTATTAGCTTCTTCTTTTAATTTTGCAAATTTTTTCTCTGCATTTGCAATTTTTTGTTTTAATTGAGCATAGTTATTATTAATTTCTTCTACATTAATTGTATTCTCTTTTTTATCATTGTCTAAATTTCCTTGTTTTGTATCATTAAATTCTAAATCCATTATATCCTCCTTTTATTTTATGAATTTATTATTTCATCACAATCATCTATTAAATCGTCAATCTTGTCTATTAACTCTTCTAAATCTACTTTTAAATCTACTAACTCTTCTGCAGAAAGATTTTTTAATTGTTCATCAGATATGTTTAACATATTTTCATCCATAAGTATATCTCCTTTCAAATTTATGTTTAAGATAACATAAATACCTATATTTTATATTAACATAAAATTCCAAAAAAGTCAAGTTTTACGCGAAAATGTAATTATAATGTGATGATTTTGTAATAACAATTTAAGGAATAATATTTTCAATTGCTCTATCAGAAAGTTTATTATATCTTAATTTTTTATCTTTTATTTTTTCTTCTAGTTCTGGCAGGATTCCAAAATTTGCATTCATAGGTTGAAAATCACTATTTGGTGTTGATATATATTTTGCTAACGCCCCTATCATAGTTTTATCGCTGAATGTTATTTTGTCTTTAGTTTCAATATCTTTAAATTTTTCTATAGTATAATTTTTGCTTAAGTATTCTTGTAATTGTTTAAATCTAGTTGCTGCATTTATTCCAGCAACTAATCCTGAAGATATTGATTCTACATATCCTTCAACTCCTGTTATTTGACCTGCAAAATAAACATTTTTTTGTGATTTTAGACAATATGTTTCATCTAATAATTTACTTGAGTTTATAAAAGTATTTCTATGCATTACACCATATCTTGCAAATTCTGCTTTTTCAAGCCCTGGTATTAGACTAAATACTCTTTTTTGTTCTCCAAATTTTAGGTTTGTTTGAAATCCAACAATATTATATAATTTTTCCTTACTATCATCTTGTCTTAATTGTGCTACTGCATAAGGTCTTTTTCCTGTTCTTGGGTCTGTAAATCCTACTGGCTTTAGCATTCCAAATCTTAATGTATCTATTCCTCTTTTTGCCATTACTTCAATTGGCATACATCCTTCAAATATTTCTCTTTTATCAAATTCGTGTAACTCTGCTAATTCAGCATTTACAAGTTCTTTATAAAAAATTTCATATTCTTCTTTATTCATTGGTAAGTTAATATAACTTCCATTTGATATATTTTTAATTCTTTCTTTCCATTCTTCTACTGTTTCATCTTTTTTTCTTTCTTGTTCATATCTATCTCCATAAAAAGCAATATCAAAGTTTATTGAATCTTTTTGAATTATTGGTGCTGACGCATCATAAAAATGTAATGACTCGTTTCCTACTAATTCTTCTATTCCTTTTGATAAAGAATTTGATGTCAGTGGCCCTGTTGCAATTATAACTATTCCATATTTTGATAGATAAGGTAAATTATATAATTTATCTGGATTACACATAACTTCACTTCTTACTACTTCTATCAATGGATTATTTTCAATTTCTTCAGTTACTCTTTTTGAAAATTTTTCTCTATCTACTGCTAAAGCCTGACCTGCTGGAACTGCTGTTTCTTCAGCAATTCTTATTAGCAAAGAATCAAGTAATTTTAATTCTTCTTTTAAAAGTCCACATGCATTTGTATGTAATTTTGATTTAAATGAATTACTACAAACTATTTCAGCTAAATTTCCTGTTTCATGTGCTGGTGTAGTCTTTTTTGGTCTCATTTCAAATAATTTAACTGGAACTCCTCTTTTTGTTAATTGATATGCCGCTTCTGTTCCTGCTAATCCTCCACCTATTACACTTACATATTTTTCTGTTTTATACATTTCCATTATTTTTCCTCTATTTTTTATTTTAAAAAGGAGATGCTTAGATTTCATCTCCTTTTTTAGTTGTTTTAATTACTATTCAACTACATTTTTTAATTGCAAACTGTCGACTGCCATCTTTGCTACTCTGTCCCTTGCCTCATTCTTTACATCATCACTTTCATCTTTACAAAGCTTTACTATTACTTCCTTAGGTGTCTTTGCATTTCTTACGACTTCTCTTCTAACTGTGTAATCTTCGTCTTTAGCAAGGTCTTCAAATGTTTTCCTCGATATTTTTACATTTCTTGCTACCGCTCTTCTAACTACGTAATCTTCGTCTTTAGCAAGTTCTTCTAATGTTTCTTCAGATGTGTTTACATTTCTTGCTACTCTACATTTAACTCTGTAATCTTCGTATTTAGCGAGTTTTGATAATGTGTCGGCAGATGCATTTGCATTTTCTGCTACTCCCATTTTAATTCTGCAATTGTTGATTTTAGCAAGTTTTGCTAATGTATCTGTAGATGTGTTTGCATTGTTTGCTACTGCTGCTTTAACTTTGTAGTTTGAGTCTTTAGCAATTTTTGTCAGCAATGTTGCATCTGTAATTTGGCTAGCAATCTCCTTCCGCAACTCAACTGATAATTCATTCCACTCTAATGTAACTTTCATTTTTTCTACCTCCTTAATAATTATTAATGTGAAGTTATTTTAAACATACCTTACTGGTATTTAATAGCTATTGTTCTATCATATTTTATTGATTTTTGCAATATATTTTAATCTTTTTACTCAAACAAATCCATAATCTCATCTTTTGATAATTTACTTATAAATGTTTCATTTGTTGAAAGCATATCATCTGCAAGTTTTGCCTTTCTTTCTTGGACATTATAAATTTTTTCTTCAATAGTATTTTTTGTTATTAATTTATATACTTGTACATTTTTCTTTTGACCTATTCTATAAGTTCTATCTGTTGCTTGATTTTCGGCTGATAAGTTCCACCAAGGGTCATAATGTATAACCATATCTGCTCCAATTAAGTTTAGTCCAGTTCCACCTGCTTTTAATGATATTAAAAATACCTTGATTTCATCATTATTATTAAATTCATTTACTAAATCCATTCTTTCTTCTACTTTTGTTTGTCCTGTTAATTTTAAATATTTAATTCCTTGTTCTTTTAATTTTTTTTCTAAATACCAGAACATTGATGAATATCCTGAAAATAGTAATATTTTATGTCCTGCTAAAACTGCATCATTTATTATTTCTATACATTGATTTAGTTTGCTACTTTCACCTTCATAATTTTCTATAAAAAGTCCTGGATGGCAACAAATTTGTCTAAGTCTCATAAGCAAAGCTAATATCTTGATTTGGCTATTTTGCAAACCATTTTCTTCTATTTCTTCTTTTACTTCTTTTCTAGCTGCTTTCATATAAGAAACGTATATATCTCTTTGTTCTTCATTCATTTCATTATTAAGTACAGTAATTGTTTTTTCTGGTAACTCTGTTAGCACTTTTTCTTTTATTCTTCTTAAAATAAATGGCTCTATCATAGCTTTTAATTTATTCATTGCTCTTAAATCTCTATCTTTAGTTATTGGTGTTTCATACAATACTTTAAATTTATTATATGAAAATAAATATCCTGGCATTATAAAATCAAATATCGACCATAGCTCTGATAGAGAATTTTCAATTGGTGTACCAGTTAGAGCAAATCTAGTATCTGCTTTTATTTCCTTTATTGCTCTAGCATTTTTAGTATTGTTATTTTTTATATATTGAGCTTCATCTGCTATTATAAATCTAAAAGTATAATCACATTCTTTATAAATTTCTATATCTCTTTTTAGTAAATCATAAGATGTAATAACAATATCGTATTTTTTTATTTCTTTAATATCTTTTGTTCTGCTTTCTAATGAACCAGAAATAACTTTTGCTTTTAATGTTGGAGTAAACTTTTTTGCCTCTTCCTTCCAGTTCAAGCATAATGAACTAGGACATACTACTAAAACTGGCTTTTTCTCTAATTTTGAATCTTTTTGTGTTTCTCCTATTGTAATTTGTCCATCATATTCAATTTTCTGTTTTTTAGCACTTTCAACATATTTTAAAATAATTGCTAAAACTTGTATAGTTTTTCCAAGTCCCATATCATCTGCTAAAATACCACCTAGGTTATATTCATCTAGGTTATTTAGCCATTCAAATCCTACTTTTTGATATTCTCTTAAATCTGCCTTTAAATTAGTAGGTAATTTAAAATCTTCTGATATTTGCCTACTATAAACATTATTTATAAGTTCTTTATAGCTCTCGCTTTGTTTTACTAACAAATCGTGTTTTTTTAGGATACTATCTAGGTACAAACCTCTATATACAGGAAGTTTTAAGTCTCCACTTATTAATTCTTTATAACTTGTATTTGTTCCCTCTGCAAGTTTATCAAGCATTTCTAAAGTTTCATTCTGAGAAAGGTCAATAAAGTTTCCATTTTTAAGCTTATAATATTTCTTTTTAAGCTTATATCTTTTCATTACTTCTTCAACTTCTTGACTAGTTAAATCTATACCTGATAAATCAACACTAAGTAAATTATTTTCTAATTTTACACCTATTGAGCTTATTTTTGGACTTATTATTTGTCTTTTTCTAAATTCATCTGTTGCTAAAACTTCAAACTCTGTAATATATTCTTTTATTCCTTCATTTATAAAATCATATATATAATCATCATTAGCCAATATTAATGTTTTATTAGAATCAAGCATAAATCCTGAATTTTTAAATTTATCTAAAGCCCTTGATTCTGCTATTGCATTTCTTGGTATTTTTGAATCAACTTGATCAAATGGGCTAAATTCATAATTATCATATTCAAATTTTACATTAGCTGTAACATATCCGGTTGCAAGATAATCTAGATATACTTTTACTTTAAGTTCTTTTGGTTTATAGCTTTCAAGTTCTTCTTTGTCTATATCATCAATACTTATATTGCTTTTTATTTTTGGCATTACTAATGAATAAAAATCAGCAAATTCTTCTTTTCTAAATTCTATTTCTTTAGTAAAATTTACTCTAAATATATTTAGTAATTTTATAATTGTTTTATCAAATTCAAAAGAACATCTATGAAGTTTGTTTTCTCTTAAGAAATATATATAGTTTTTGCCTCTTAAGCTAGAAAATGCAAATATATCTTCCGTTGTAATAATTGCATAGTCTTCTTCACTTTTCTTTACAATTTTGAAAGATATTTCTGGTTCATTATCCACAAATTTTACTTTTTCTGTGGAATATTCTGTTTCAACTTCAATCTCTTTTCCACTCATTATCTCAAAAAATTCGTCTATTCCAGTATTTGATAAGATTATGTAAGATTGATTAAAACTATTTACAAAAAATTTATCACTAAAGTCACTTGAATATTTTAAAATCTCTGCATACTTCATTAAAAAATCTAATAATGGTAAGCTATCTTTATTAAAAGCCTCTCTTGTATGTATAAAATCCAGTTTTAATCCATATCTATATTTCACATTCTCTTGCATTCTATCATAAAATTCTGGAAGATTTTTTATTTTATACATTTGCTTATTGCCAATTTTAAATTCTAATTTAAGCTCATTAGAATTTTGTTTATAAATAACTATTGGCTCTAAATTAACTTTTTCTCCTACATAATTTTCTACTTTATTTTTTGTTTGTTCTTCTTCATAAAAAGAACTTATCATTTGCCTATAAATTCTATATTTTTCATTGTTTTCTCTTTTATTTTTAGTATTTAAGTGTGCTTTTTCTTCTCCAGCAAATAGCTTAGCATAAGCACTATTACTGTCAAATTCTAATGCAGTCGCTAAAATATGCCTACATGTTCCGTAGGTAGATTCATATTCAGGACACGTACATCTTAAATCTTCTATCTCTCCATCTTTTACACTTATATAAGGACTATAAGAGCCATGTTTTCCTTCAACTTCACTATGTACTGAAAAGTTATTTTCATTTATATATGTTACTTTTGTTATAGTGATTTTTTGTTTATTTAATAAATTTTTTGCTTCTTCTACATCTTCAGTTGTTGTAGAATTCTTTAGTTCATCTAAAATACTAGCTTTAACTATCACTTCTAGCCCTCCATACGCAAAAAATCTTCTCTTAAATTCAATGATAAATTATATTATATTTTTATAATTTTGACAAGTGGTTTTTATTTAATAAGTAAAAAATAAGAAAAATCAAGATTTTTCTTTATGAGAGTTGCTAACGCAACTCTTTTTCTGTTATAATTTCATATATGGAAAGTATTGAAACTATTAATGAAAATGATTTTATTGATTTTTATAATTCTAGAACTTATAATGCTAACTGTTTTAATGATGATGGTTCTTTAAACAAGAACTATAATTCTTTTAAATCTACTGGCATTATTGCTCAAATTTTTGATGATCATTGGAATTCTACTTATCTTGCTAACAAAAATCTTATTGATTTATATCGCCCTAATGCTGATAAAGAAATTCATAAGATTATTGACTGTTATAATAAAAACTTGGGTTGTTCTCTTTATGAATGTCCTAATTGTCATGATATTGTTTTTATTGGTCATACTTGTAAATCTAGATTTTGCTCTTCTTGTGGTTATAAGTATAAGTCCCATAGAGTTGAATCTGTTTTACAAACTGCTTATAATTGTCCTCATCGTCAAATCGTTTTTACTATTCCTTCTAAGCTTAGAAGTTATTTTTTCTTTCCTTTTGAAGACAGAATTAATATCCTTTTTCAAGCTGTTAGAGATACTATTTATTCTATCCTTAATGTATCTTTTAAGAAGAATACAAAAGGGATTTTAAAAAAATATACTTCTAAAATTAAATTTTCTCCTGGTTTCTTCGCTTTCCTTCATACTTTTGGTAGAGATTTGAAATGGAACCCTCATATCCATA
>CANQYG010000072.1 GCA_947628015.1 uncultured Clostridia bacterium | reverse complement strand
CAGTAATAACGAATAAAAAAATTTTTTATTAAAAATCAAGGTTTTTGATTAGTTTATTTATCATATTTTCGCTTTGCAGTATTTTCAATACTTTCAACGTTTATTGCTTTAAAAAAAAAGCACGCAAAGTCCCTATATGATTATATTTTAAAATTTGACTTTTTCAACGTTCTAGTATATCATTAATTTGTCATTAATGATTTATCGAAGCGTATTTGTATTTTGATTTGAATTAGTTCTATGTTTATATCGTGTTCTGTCAAGTGAGCATAAAACTTTCGTCGAAACACTTTTACGCTTCCATATTTTTTTTTAAAATCTCCACATATATCTGAATGCTCCATTATTTGTAATATTAAATGGGTTATCTGTATGATTGTATATATTACTTTGATTGCTTTAACATCTTTTGAATATACATGTTCTAAATCTATTCCACTTGTTACTTTTTGCTCTCTAAATCCTTGATTTTCTATATAATCTCTTGTCTTTGCACAATATATTATTTTATGCACATTATTTTTTGTTATTTCTCGATTTGTTATCCACATCCATACGCTATCTTGCCCAGTCTTCTTATCTCTTATTATTTGTCTTATTATGTTTTCATTTTTTCCATTATAATCTATATCATTTTCCCACATTGTTAATATAATTTTTTTATCTGTTTCCTTTATCTCTCGATTTCCTTCTGGCATACTTACTAAATCTAAAAATTCTCTTGTTATTGTCGGTATCCTCTTATCTTGTAACACAAATATATACTCTAATGTTAATATATCGCATATTTCTATTATCTCTTTTGATGGATATAATGAATCTCCTATTATTCTTACTGGTAATTTTGGATATTCTTCTCTAAATCTTTCTAATATTCTTTTTGTTGCATTTATTTCACAGTCTTGCTTTATTCGTTCTTCACTTTTCTTTTTCACATCTTCTTCATTTTCTTCCTCTGTTTTTTTGTCTTCATTTTTTATCATTTCATGCATAAGAGATATTGCCATATTCTTTGCTACTAATTTCATTTCTAACATTGCTAAATACCATGTTGTTTTTCCATCACTTGTTTGACTTAACCATTCTGGACTTACTTCATAATGGGCTTTTTGAAATCTACTTCCATCTAATAATATGTTATATTTTCCTAGCACCTTTTCTTCTTCATATACTTTATTTCTTATCATTCCATAATTTATTTTTTTTTGAAACTTTTCTATTTCAATATTTTTTATTCTTGAAAATACATCTGTATATATTTCTGCATCTGGTATTTTTTCTACTTTTTCTCCTATTATTTTACTTATATTTTCTAAATATTTACTATCTTTATACGCCGTTTCGGTAAATCTTTGTGATTTTCCTTCGCTCAAAAACATTAACATTTCTGAAATAATTAAGTATCTCATTGTATATTCACAACTTCTTCTTGGATCTTCTATTTCATCTATATACTTTAGCATTTCTGGTATATAGTGAAACATTATTTTCGCGAATACTTCTGTTGTATTTTTTGAAAATTCTTTTTTCATACATACCACCATCCTTTGTATTTTTCTATATTTTATCATACTTTGTGCGAAAAAAGAATTTTTTTCCAAAAAAACATAGTAATTTTTTATTTATTTTGCTATATTTTTTAATTTATTGATTTTCATTCGTTATTACTGTAAAAAATAAGAAAAAACAAAAATTAAAAGAAAAAGGAATAACATTAATAGCACTTGTTGTAACAATAATAATATTGTTAATCTTAGCAGGAGTAACACTAAATATGGCATTATCAGGAGATGGATTATTTGGTAGAGCAAGAAATTCAGCAGAAAAATATAAAAAAGCACAAAAAGATGAGCAAGAATTAATAAGTGAAATAGGAAAAGAAATGTATAGTGAATATGTAGGGGCTTACGTTACAGGATATGAGCCAACAGTAGGAACATGCACAATAACTAAAGAGCAATCAGGAGTAGGAAGTGATGTTATGGAAGATGCATCTGGAAAAGAAATAAAAAAAGATGCTGAAGGAGATCAAACATTTACAACAACAGCAGAGGGAGAACTAAAATGGAGAATATGGGATTATGATGGAACAATGCTAAGAATAATATTAGACAGACCAACAAAGCAAGAATTAATGCTAAAAGGAATAGCAGGATATAATAATGGAGTATGGGCAATAAATGAAGTTTGCAGAAAATGTTTTCGGACAATATGAATATGGAGAAATGAAAGAAGGAATAAGTGTAGCAAATTTAAGAAGAAGTGATATACAGAAAGTAAGTAATTATGATTTTACTGAATATACTAAAAGTGATGAAGATAATAATGTAATAAAATTTGGACAAGCAAGAGAATATAATATTACATGTCCTAAGATAATGGATATTGATAGTCAATGGGATTATGAATATAAAGATGGTAAGAAGATTGGAAATGATAAAGATTGCTTATTATTAGAGGGGGAAGGCAGTGGAAATCTAGAGGATGATTCAACTGCGAGAGTTAATCAGTTCAAAGAAACTTATTATCAATATAATTATAATGAAAATGATTTTATCGATTCAGTATATTTTGATTTAGTTTTCAGTAAAGGGGAAAATGAAGGTACTACTCAGTATTGGCTGAGTGGTAGAATGGTTGAATTATTTTTAAATGATGCAATATTTGGAATTAACGGAGTTGGATTCAATGAATATGCTAATTTGGTTGGTGCCTACGACGTATTTGTTCCGGAAGGGAGAGAGGGGACGTATCGATATTTGAGTTGTCGACCAATTGTGTCAATTAATTTAGATAAGACTAATTTGAAATTGACGAAAGTAGAGAAAAATGAAACGGTAAGTTTTAAATTAGAAAAATAATGGAAAAATTTTTTACATATGTATATAGGATATATAAAAACGATATTATTATATTAATTACTTATGATGATAAAAATATAGAGTCAACATTTATATTATAAAATTTAATTAAGGTAAAAACTTAATAAAAATTAGTATGTACAAAATATAGCATAATGTAAGGGGAAAAATCAAGAAAATAAAAATTAAAAGTTTGTAATAATTTAATATAAAGTGAAAATAAAAAATCTTATAAAAAGCTTAAATAAAGCTGATTATAAGATTTTTTCTATTTTTATTAAGTTTTTACCTTAATAAAAATAACATAATGTAAAAATGGAGGAATGAAACAAATGAAATGTAAGGAAATACAAGAAAAAGAAAAGATTTATTTACAGTTACTAAATAAGAAAAAAGCCCAAAAATTAAAAGAACAAGGAATAACATTAATAGCACTAGTAGTAACAATAATAATATTGCTAATCTTAGCAGGAGTAACATTAAATATAGCATTGTCAGGAGATGGATTGTTTAACAAAGCAAAATTAGCAGTAAATAAATATGATGTAGCAAGTGAGCAAGAAGTATTGCAACAACAAATAATAGAATATCAAATGGATAATAGTGTAGCTAAAATAGGAGAAAAATTAGCAGATAGAGTAAGTGGAGTTACAGAAAGTGCTTGGAAAGTAATCCAATTAAATAATTCAGACAAAAATTATGGAACAAATTATTATTACATAGAGAAAGGAACAAAGATAGCAGATTATAGACAGGCCAAATATAATTGGGTAATGAACTATGAAACAGGAGAAGTAATAAATATAGAAGAATATACAGTATTAGATGGAAATGCAGGAATATCAGTAACAGATAATTTAGCATTAAATATAAATCCATTAAATTTAGGAAATATGGGGTCATGGGGAAATAATATTAAATTTGTAGGAAATGATGATAACTCTGAAAACTCAGGAGTGCATGGAACAGAATTAAAATTTGATGGAAAAGACGATTATTTGAGAATAGATAATGTAGAAATACAAACAGATGAAGGGTTCACATTTGAATTTTTTGGAAGAGATTATAATAGTTCTGTTTTTCCTTTTGAAAAAATTAAATTTAATGGAGACAAGATTGATGATGTTTATTTAAGCTCATTTAGAATGGGATTAGAAAAAACGTACTTGGGGTGTTGTTTTGGCGTAGGAAATTGTGGCTCTGGTTTAGCCGAGTCAAATGGTGTATGGTTTGATTTTAGTGAAGTAGGTCTTTGCGGAGAAAACTCGAGAATTTATTTTTCAATATCTGTAAATTTGAAAAATGGAAAAGTTAGTCTTTTCTTTAATGGAAATGGTAAAACTATAAAAAGTGAAACTAATTGTGATTTGAGTTATTTCACAGACCGGTGATTTATTTAGTGACGATACGGATTTTTGTATTGGTTCGATTGTTAATGGAAGTCCTGCTGCAGTACGTTATTCTAAATTTGATTTATTTGCATGCAGGTTGTATACGAAGGTCTTAGATCCTACAGATGTTGAAAAGAACTACCATGAAAGTGTAAATTATTACAATTATTTAAAAGGGGAAAATAATTAAAACTATAAAATTACATAAATATTCCAAAAAAGTACTTTAAAATATTATAAAAAAGTGATATAATTACATATATTTTATTATTATTAATATTTAGGAGGAAATAGATGCTAGAACTAAAAAATATATGTAAAGTTTATGAATCACATAATTTTAAACAAAAAGCTTTAGAAAAAGTAAGTATTAACTTTAGAGAAAATGAATTTGTTTCTATTTTAGGACCATCAGGAAGTGGAAAAACAACTCTTCTTAATATTATTGGAGGACTTGATAATTATACTTCTGGTGATTTGATTATAAATGGAATAAGCACTAAAGAATATAAAGATAGAGATTGGGATACTTATAGAAATCATAGAATAGGTTTTGTATTTCAAAGCTACAATTTAATACCTCATCAAACTGTACTTTCTAATATAGAACTTGCACTTACCTTATCAGGAGTTTCAAAAAAGGAAAGAACCAAAAGAGCAAAAGAGGCTTTGAAAAAAGTTGGATTAGAAGATCACATAAATAAAAAGCCTAATCAATTATCTGGTGGTCAGATGCAAAGAGTTGCTATTGCAAGAGCATTAGTAAATAACCCAGATATTCTTCTTGCTGATGAACCAACAGGTGCTTTAGATTCAAAAACTAGTGTACAAATAATGAATCTTTTAAAAGAGGTTGCTAAAGATAGATTAGTTATAATGGTTACACATAATAAAGATTTAGCAGAAGAATATTCAACAAGAATAATTGAACTTAAAGATGGAAAAATTCTTGGAGATAATAATACTTTTGATGGAAAAAATGAAAAAATAGAGGAAAATAAAAAAGACAAGAAAACTAATATGTCTTTCTTTACAGCTCTATCTCTTAGCTTAAATAATTTAATGACTAAAAAAGGTAGAACAATTTTAACTGCTTTTGCAGGTTCAATTGGTATAATTGGAATTGCATTAATTCTTTCATTATCTAGTGGTGTTCAAGAATATATAAATAGAGTACAAGAAGAAACTCTTACATCTTACCCACTTACAATTGAAGATGCATCTATTGATTTAGGTTCTGCTTTAACTGAGGCTGAACTAAGCAAAAGCTCTATTGAAAATCAAGAAGACAACAGAATTTATTCTAACAATACAATTGGTGATACAATGCATCTTATGAGTAGCAGAGTTCAAACAAATAATTTGAACTTATTTAAAAAGCATATTGAAGATAGCAATAGTGCTATAAAAGATTATACATCAGCTATAAGCTATGAATATGATTTACATCTTCAATTATTTAAGAGTGATACAGAAAATGGAATTATTCAAGTTAATCCAAATACTGTATTAGAAAGCATTGGAATGACACCTAATGAAATGCAATCAAACTTTTTTGCAAGTGATGTATGGTCTAAAATGTTTGATAACGAAGAAATTAATAAACAGATGTATCAATTAATTGCAGGAAAGATGCCAGAAAACTACAATGAAGTAGTAGTATTAGTAGATGAAAACAATAGAATAAGTGATTTTACTTTATATGCTTTAGGTTTAAAAGACCAAGATGAACTAAAAGATATGTATGAGAAAATTAATAATGGTGAAGAAGTAGAATCAGAACAAACAAGTTATAGTTTTGATGAAATTCTAAATTTATCATTTAAGTTATTACTAAACTCAGATTATTATGAGAAAACAAATAATATATGGGTAAATAAAAAAGATGATGAAGATTATTTAAAAGAAAAAATAAATAATGCTGAAGAAATTAAAGTAGTAGGAATAATAAAGCCAAATGAAGATGCAACAGTAACAAGTGGTAGTATGATGGGTGGAATCCTATACAATAAAGAGTTAGAAGAATATGTAATTCAAAAAATAAATGATTCAGAAATTGTAAAACAACAAAAAGAAAATCCTGATATTAATGTATTTACAGGCTTAGAATTTAGCAAAGAAAAATTTGATATAAATAATTTAAGTACACAACAAAAAATGTATTTACAATCACTTCCAGCAGAAGAGTTAGCAAATTTGATTACACAATATAAAGAACAATCTGAGGCAACTTACGATAGTATTATGGAAGAACTAGGATCAGTTGATTTAGAAAAGCCAAGTTCTATATATCTATATCCAAAAGATTTTGAGTCAAAAGAAAAAATAAAAGACTTAATTTCTGAGTATAATGAAAAGCAAAAACAAGATGGAAATGAAGACAATGTAATTAATTATAATGACTTAGTAGGAATGCTTATGAACTCTGTTACAGGAATAGTAGATATGATAAGCTATGTACTTATAGGATTTGTTTCAATATCACTTGTTGTATCAAGCATTATGATTGGTATAATAACATATATATCAGTTCTAGAAAGAACAAAAGAGATTGGAATTTTAAGAGCAATCGGAGCATCTAAAAAAGATGTTTCAAGGGTATTTAATGCAGAAACATTAATAATTGGACTATTTGCTGGAGTACTAGGAATAGGAGTTACAATCCTTCTTAATATACCAATAAACGTTATAATTTCAAATGTTGCAGGTGTAAATAACTTAAGTCATTTGCCAATCGTTGGAGGATTAATACTAGTTGCAATTAGTGTTGTACTTACTATAATTTCAGGATTAATTCCATCAAGAATAGCAAGTAAACAAGACCCAGTAAAGAGCTTAAGGTCTGAATAGAAAATTGTTAAATTCTTGAAATAAAATTTATTATATCACTTGACATATAAGCCAAAATATGTTATTATAAAAAATGTGCTATTTATTAGTATTTAGAAAATTTTGCGCAAATGGTGTAACGAGGTGCACATGATTAATTTAGTATGGATGTATATTTTAAGTGATGTATGACTGTATTAATGTATGTCAAAGAGAGGTTCGAATCCTCTTTGCGCGATTAAGTTATGGTTTTTACCAAACTTAAATAACGAAAAGCAAGTTTAATGACTTGCTTTTTTACTTATGTTTGAAAAATAATTGTTTTTATACCAATTTTATGATATATAAATAAGTAAAATAAAAAATTTGCAACGAAATAGTGAATTAAAATACGGAAAGGTAAGAATAAATAATGCAAGATACTTTACTTGGATTTTATTTTGATACATTGGAATATAGTAAAAGACCTAAATTTTTAAATAAGTATTTGAATGTTCCTTGTTTAACGAGACTAAAAAAGGTAGGATATTTTTGTGGAATGGATTACGCATCTAAAAATGTATATGATTTTAAGGAACATATCACAAGATATGACCATTCATTAACAGTAGCGTTATTAACTTGGAAATGTACTAAAGATAAGATAGCTACTTTAGCAGGACTGTTTCATGATATTGCTACCCCATGTTTCTCACATGTAATAGATTATATGAATAAAGACTATGAAAACCAAGAAAGTACAGAAGAATATACAGAAAAAATATTAAAAAGTGATAAATATTTAAATAAATGTTTGAAGGAAGATAGTATTAAAATTGAAGATATAATTAATTTTAAAAAATATAATATAGTTGATAATAAGCGTCCGAAAGTATGTGCGGATAGACTAGATGGGGTAATACTTACAGGAATTTCGTGGACAAAAAACATAGATTATGAAGATATAAAAAATATTATTAATGATATAGAAATTTACGATAATGAAATAGGATTTATGACAAAAAATATTGCATATAAGGTTTTAGAAACTAGTAAAAGTATTGATGTTTATTGTCATTCTAACGAAGATAATTATATGATGGAACTTTTAGCTTCCATTACAAAATATGGAATTAGTAATAAATATATTACTTATGAAGAATTATATGTCTCTAATGAAGAAGAATTAATTAGTAAATTAAAAAAGTCAAAAGATTCAAAGTTGCTTGAATATTTTGATAAATTTGAAAATATAACAGTTGACGAAATACCAAATATTAGTCTGCCAAAAGTAAAAATAAGAGATTTAAATCCTTTAGTACAAGGTAAAAGAATAAAATAAGAGAAAAAAATAATCAGCGTATTGTATTGATTTTTTTAGAAAAAAGGTATACAATATAGGTGTTGTAAATAAAATCTTTTAGATTTTAGATACAACAAGATTATTCATAATATGCGGAAGTAGCATATAAAAAAACAGATTTTAGTAGGGAAATTTTATATAAGATTTCCCTATTTTTATTGTAAGTCATATAATCATTGACACGAAATTGAAAATTATGTGTCAATGATTTATTTCGATGGTATGATTGTAAAAAATAATATGTAAGAAATTAAGAAATTTGTTTATTTATTAATGTGAAAACTTAATAAAAATTATTATGGTAAAAATATAGCATAATGTAAGGGAAAAATCAAGAAAATAAAAATTAAAAGTTTGTAATAATTGAATAAAAAATGAAAAAGAAAAATCTTATA